>JAYVBO010000069.1:0-1905 GCA_043750435.1 Betaproteobacteria bacterium
TTCTCGCCCTTCCATGCCGGCGGCGGCCTGGCGGGTCTTGCCGGGCACCTCAGCCATGAATGGGTGATCCTGAGCAACCTGTTGCTGCTGCTGTTGGGCTTCGCGCTGCTGGCCGACATGTTCGAGAAAAGCGAAGTACCAGCCATCCTGCCGCGCTTCCTGCCCGACGACTGGAAGGGCTGCTTTGCGCTGCTGGCGCTGGTCTTCCTGATGAGCAGCTTTCTGGACAATATCGCCGCCGCCATGATCGGTGGCGCGGTGGCGCATACCGTGTTCAAGGGCCGCGTCCATATCGGCTACCTGGCGGGCATCGTCGCGGCATCCAACGCCGGCGGCTCCGGCAGCGTGGTCGGCGACACCACCACCACCATGATGTGGATCGCCGGCGTGCACCCCTTCGAAGTCTTCGGCGCCTACATCGGCGCCGGCTTGGCACTCTTCATCTGCGGTATTCCGGCGGCGCTGCAGCAGCAGGCCTATTCGCCGATCCAGAAAGACGCCGACCCCAGCGCAAAAGTCGACGCGGTGCGCGTGGGCATCGTGCTCTTCATCCTGGCGGCGGCCATCGTCGTCAATGTGCTGATCAACACCCGCTACAGCGATGTGTCTGATGCTTTCCCCTTCCTGGGTGCGGCGGTGTGGCTGGCCATTCTGGCCAGCACGGCCTTGCGGCGGCCGACCTGGGCGGTGCTGCCCGGCGCCGCCAAGGGCGCTGCTTTCCTGCTGTCGCTGGTGTTGTGCGCGTCGATGATGCCGATCGAGGAACTGCCCGGCGCGTCGTGGCAAACCGCGCTGGGCCTGGGTTTCGTGTCGGCCGTGTTCGACAACATCCCGCTGACCGAACTGGCGCTGAAGCAGGGCGGCTACGACTGGGGCTTTCTGGCTTACGCGGTGGGTTTCGGCGGCTCGATGATCTGGTTCGGTTCTTCGGCCGGTGTGGCGCTGAGCAGCATGTACCCGCAGGCGCGCTCGGTTGGCCTGTGGCTGCGCCACGGCTGGCATGTGCCGCTGGCCTATGTCTGCGGTTTCTTCCTGCTGCTGGCTGTGCAGGGCTTCCACCCGGGCAAGGCGCTGAAAGGCAGCGCCACAACGCCCACCGCCAGCGCGTTCTCAACCCCTTTGAAGTGATGCCATGACCCGACCCCAAGTGCTGGTAGCCCGTGCTGTGTTCCCTGAAGTGGTGGCGCGCCTGCGCGAACATTTCGACGTCGAAGACAACCCGGGCGACACCATCTTCAAGCCCGACGAATTGATCGCCCGCCTGCAAGGCAAGCAAGGCGTTTTCACCACCGGCAGCGAACGCATCAGCGCCGAACTGCTGGCCGCCTGCCCCGCACTGCGGGTGGTGGCCAACATGGCCGTGGGCTACAACAATTTCGACATCTCGGCCTGCACCGCAGCCGGCGTGCTGGCCACCAATACGCCCGACGTGCTGACCGAAACCACGGCCGATTTCGGCTTCGCCTTGATGATGGCCACGGCCCGCCGCATGGCTGAGGGCGAGCGCTTTTTGCGCCGCGGCGAATGGACGCGCTGGGCCTACGACATGTACACCGGCAGCGACGTGCACGGCGCCACGTTGGGCATCCTGGGCATGGGCCGCATCGGCCAGGCCATCGCGCGGCGCGGGGCGCTGGGCTTCGGCATGAAAGTGATTTACCACAACCGTTCGCGCCTGCCAGTCGAAACCGAACGCCAACTGGGCGCGCGCTACGTCAGCAAGGCCGACCTGCTGGCCCAGGCCGACCACCTGGTGCTGGTGCTGCCCTATTCGGCCGACAGCCACCACACCATCGCGGCGGCTGAACTGGCGCAGATGAAGCCCACCGCCACGCTGACCAACATCGCGCGCGGCGGCATCGTCGACGACGCCGCATTGGCCGCCGCCCTGCGTGAAGGGCGCAT
>JAYVBO010000070.1:0-1904 GCA_043750435.1 Betaproteobacteria bacterium
AACGCCGGCAGCAACAGCAAGTTCCTGGGCGTGATGGACTTCGACGTGAAGGGCGGCAAGCTGGTCGACTTCCGCTACCGCCTGCTGCCCATCTTCGCCAACCAGTTGCGGCCCGACGCCGAGATGGACGCGCTCATCACCAAGGTGCGCGCACCCTATGAAGCCAAGCTGGCCGAGAAGCTGGCTGTCACCGATGGCCTGCTCTACCGACGCGGCAATTTCAACGGCAGCTGGGACCAGCTGATCTGCGACGCCATGATGGACGTGCAGGGTGCCGAGATCGCCTTCTCGCCGGGCTTCCGCTGGGGCACCACGCTGCTGCCGGGCGACACCATCACGCGCGAACTGATGATGGACCAGCTGGCCATCACCTACCCCTATGCCACGCTGACCGAGATGACGGGCACGACCATCAAGACCATCTTGGAAGATGTGGCCGACAACCTCTTCAACCCCGACCCGTATTACCAGCAGGGCGGCGACATGGTGCGCGTCGGCGGTCTGGCTTACACCATGACGCCGGGCGAAAAGATGGGCAGCCGCATCAGCAGCATGCAGTTGAACGGCAAGCTCATCGAAGCCAACAAGTCCTACAAGGTGGCCGGCTGGGCGCCAGTCGCCGAAGAGGCCCGGAATGCGCCCGGCGCCAAGCCGGTGTGGGAACACGTCGAGACCTGGATGAAGGCCCAAGGCGGCCGCGTGAAGCCGCGCGGCATCAATACGCCCACCTTGATCGGCACGCAAGGCAACCCCGGCATCGCGAAGGGCTGAAGTGGCCCTGCTTTGCCAACACCTAACCGCTGGAGCTACACCATGACCACCAAGACCTGGATCGCCGCCGCTGCCCTGATGCTGGCCGCCACCGCCACTTTTGCGCAGGACAAAGTCGTCTATCACATCGACAACGCGGTGGCACAGGGTCTGAAAGGCCTGCGCAATGTGCGCAACCACGTCGACACCGACCCGACCGCCAAGATCACGGTGGTCACGCATGCCGAAGGCGTGGACATGCTGATGGAAGGCGCCAAGGCGCCCAACGGCACGGAATTCGCGCCGCTGGTGGCCGCCTTGAAGGGCCGAGGCGTGGCCTTCGAGATCTGCGAGATCACCCTGAAGAACCGCGGCCTGAAGAAAGAGCAGTTCATCCAGGAAGCCGACTTCACGCCCTCGGGCGTGGTGCGGCTGGCGAAGTTGCAGATACAGGGATACGCCTACATCAAGCCCTGAGCGACACCATCGGCGAGGCGCACGTGGGGCTTGAGGCCTACATCGAGAAACTGGGCGAACCGTGGGCGCTGGCCACCGGCGCCTTGCTGATCGGCATGCTCTTCGGCTTCATGGCCCAGCGTTCGCGCTTCTGCCTGCGTTCGGCGGTCATCGAATTTGCGCGCAACCAGATGGGCGGCAAGCTCACGGTGTGGCTGTTCGCCTTTGCCACTGCCGTGGGCGCCACGCAGGCGCTGGCCTGGGCCGGCTGGTTCGACGCCAGCACCGCACGCCAGATCGCGGCGCGCGGCAGCCTGTCGGGTGCGGCCATCGGCGGCGCACTGTTCGGCGTCGGCATGATCCTGGCGCGCGGCTGTTCCAGCCGGCTGCTGGTGCTGGCGGCACAGGGCAAGTTTCCAAGGTCGCTTTCGACCCCCACCCGATCCAGGCGTTGAGCTTCACCGGCCCTTCGGCCGAAGTGCTGAGCCGCGTGCTCTTCGTCACCGACAAACCAGTCACCTTCGATGTCGGCCTGGTGCCCGGCGTCTTCCTCGGCGCCTTCCTGGCGGCTGCGCTGTTCGGCGAATTGAAGCTGGAAGGCTTTCAGGGCGGCGCCAGCATGCGGCGCTACATCGTGGGCGCCATGTGCATGGGCTACGGCGGCATGCTGGCCGGCGGTTGCGCGGTGGGCGCCGGGC
>JAYVBO010000071.1:0-4468 GCA_043750435.1 Betaproteobacteria bacterium
GCTTGCGCGCATACCGCCCGTTCCCGCGAGCACATTCGATCCCTATAGTCTGCGCGCGGCGGGTGGTGATGATGTGCCCTGAGGTGGGGTGCTGCCACAAGCAGCTTTGGTTCTGATGGATGGAGATGCCGATGAAGGCACTGCTGTCACTGGCGCATGCCATCGACAAGATCAACGACGGCTTTGCGAAGTTCGCCGAATGGGCGGCACTGGCCTCGGGTTTCATCAGCGCGGTGAATGCGCTGGTGCGTTACAGCCTGAACATCGGCTCGAACGGCTGGCTCGAGATCCAGTGGTACCTCTTCGCCGCCTGCGTGATGCTGGGCGCCTCGCAGGTGCTGCGGGTCAACGAACATGTGCGCGTCGACTTGCTCTACGCACGCTATTCGATGCCCACCAAGGTCTGGGTCGACCTGCTGGGCCTGATGTTCTTCCTGCTCCCTGTGATGGCCACGATGCTGTATTTTTCCTGGCCGATGTTTCTGGACCGCCTGCACTCGGGTGAGATGTCGCAGAGCGCCGGCGGTCTGATCCGCTGGCCCGTGGTGCTGATGCTGCCACTGGGCTTCGGCCTGGTGCTGCTGCAAGGCCTGTCGGAAGTGATCAAGCGCGTGGGCTGGTTGACGCACACCTTCGAGATGGACACCCACTACGAAAGGCCGCTGCAATGAGCATGCCGATGGAGTCCTTCCCGCCCATCATGTTTGCGGGGCTGGTGCTGGTGATGATCATCGGCTTCCCGGTCGCCTTTTCGCTGTCCGCCCTGGGCCTGGGCTGCGGCGTGTTCGCGGTCTACCAAGGTTGGTTCCCGGCCGGCTTCATGGGCAACCTGCCCTTGAACGTGCTGGGCATCCTGTCCAACGACCTGCTGCTGGCGATTCCCTTCTTCACGCTGATGGGCGCCGTTCTCGAGAAGTGCGGCCTGGCTGAAGACATGCTCGACTCGATGGGCCAGCTCTTCGGCCCGATACGCGGCGGCCTGGGCTACTCGGTCATCATCGTGGGCTTCATCCTCGGCGCCATCACCGGCACGGTGGCCGGCCAAGTCATCGCCATGGCGATGATCTCGCTGCCCGTGATGATGCGCTACGGCTACAACATGCGCTACGCCACAGGCGTGCTGGCAGCCTCGGGCACCATCACCCAGTTGGTGCCGCCCTCGCTGGTGCTGGTGGTGCTGGCCGACCAGCTGGGCCGTCCGGTGGGCGACATGTACAAGGGTGCCTGGGGTCCGTCGATCCTGCAGATCGCAATCTTCGCGCTCTACACCTTCGCCGTCAGCCGCTTCCGGCCCGATCACGTGCCCGGTGTGCCCAAGGAAGCGCGCACGCTCAACGGCTGGGCCCTGTGGAAGAAGTGCCTGCGCGGCATCGTGCCCTCGGCCGTGCTGATCTTCCTGGTGCTGGGCAGCATGGGCGGCCTGCCGGGCATCGGCACAGCGGTGTGCACGCCCACCGAGGCCGGCGCGATGGGCGCGATGGGCGCCTTCGTCCTGGCCGCGATGCACGGGCGCCTGAACTGGCCACTGATCCAGGGCACGATGACCGGCACCATGCGCATCACGGCGATGGTGGTCTTCATCCTGATCGGCTCACGGGTGTTCTCGCTGGTCTTCCAGGGCGTCGAAGGCGGGGTGTGGATCGAGCACATGTTGTCGGGCCTGCCGGGCGGCAAGATCGGCTTCCTCATCGCCGTCAACATCTTCATCTTCTTCCTGGCCTTCTTCCTCGACTTCTTCGAGATTGCTTTCATCATCATCCCCTTCCTGGCGCCGGTGGCCGACAAGATGGGCATCGACCTGGTGTGGTTCGGCGTGATGATCTGCGTGAACATGCAGACCAGCTTCATGCACCCACCCTTCGGCTTCGCGCTCTTCTACCTACGGGGCATCTCCGACACGCTGTTCAAGAGCGGTGCGCTGCCGCGCAAGGTCGAGTCCAGCGACATCTACCTCGGTGCCATCCCCTGGGTGTTGATGCAACTGGTGCTGGTGGCGGTGGTGATCTTCTTCCCGCAGACGGTGACGGTCTTCCTCGACAAGCCCAAGGCGGTGGATGCCGAGTCAGCCGTGCAGATGCTGGAGGGCATGGGCGGCAAGGCGAACGAAGCGGTAAAAGCGGCGGCTGGCGCTGCCGCGCAGAGCGCCTCGGCGCCGGCTGCCGACGAAGACCCGATGGCAGCCATCCTGCGCGCCAACGAGCAGGACAAGCAGAAGAAGTGATGCCGTTCGCGGCAGCATGAAAAAAGGGACTCCGAGGAGTCCCTTTTCATTGCGCACTGAACGCCGAATCAGCGCTCAGCCAAGGCTCAGAGCTTCTGCGCCTGCATGAAGTCGTCGAAGCCAGCTTCGGTGAAACGGAACCACAGGTTCTGGTCGCGGCGGAAGACGGCATAGTCCTCGTAGACCTTCTTCCAGGCCGGGTTGCTGGCCGACAGTTCGCTGTACAGGCCCATCGCTTCCTTGTAGGCCGCGTCCATCATTTCCTTGGGGAAACGGAACAGCTTGGTGCCGCCAGCCACCAAGCGCTTCAGGGCCGCCGGGTTGCGCGCGTCGTACTTGGCCTGCATGTCCACGTGGGCGTAAGCCGACGCCGCTTCGACGATCGCCTTGTACTCGGCCGACAGGCTGTTGTAGGCCTTGTCGTTGATGAAGAAGTCGAGCTGCGGACCACCTTCCCACCAGCCCGGGTAGGCGTAGTTGGGGGCGATCTTGTACAGGCCCAGCTTCTCGTCGTCGTAGGGGCCGACCCATTCCGCCGCGTCGATGGTGCCCTTTTCCAGCGCCTGGTAGATCTCGCCGCCGGGGATGTTCTGCGCCACGCCGCCGATGCGTTCGACAACCCGGCCGCCGAAGCCACCGATGCGGAACTTCAGGCCCTTCATGTCGGCCAGCGACTTCACTTCCTTGCGGAAGAAACCGCCCATCTGCGCACCGGTGTTGCCCCCGGGGAAGTTGATGATGTTGTAGCCCTTGTAGAAGTCGCGCATCAGCTTCAGGCCGTTGCCTTCGTACATCCATGCCGTCATCTGGCGCGAATTCAAACCGAAGGGGATGGCGCAGCCGATGGCGAAGGTCGGGTCTTTGCCGAAGAAGTAATACGGCGCGGTGTGGGCGATCTCGATGGTGGCGTTCTGCACGCCATCGACCACGCCGAACGCTGGCATCAGTTCACCAGCCGCATGCACGCTGATCTGGAACTTGCCGCCGGTCATGTCGCTGACCTTCTTGGCGAAGAGTTCAGCGGCGCCGAAGATGGTGTCCAGCGACTTCGGGAAGCTGGACGCCAGGCGCCAGCGGATGGCCTGCTGCGCGTGCACGACGGCCGGTGCGACACCGGCGGCCAGCACACCGGCCAGCCCGGCGCCGTGTACGAAGGAACGTCGTTCCATGGAGTTCTCCTGTTGAGTGCGATGAGGGGCAAAACGCCCTTCTCGCTGCGGAAAATTCTAGGAGTCCGGTGAGGCCCGATTCAGACGGGTTTACCCGCTCGAAACGGCAACGCCCACGCTCAGACGCGAACCACCGTCACCGTGCAAGGCGCCTGCGCCACCACCTGCGAACTGACGCTGCCCAAGTAGCGGCGCAGGGCCGAATTGGCACGCGCGCCCATCACGATGTGATCGACCTGGTTGCGCTCGGCGAAATCGACGATGGCAGCCGCCGTGTCGGGCGCTTCCAGCACATGAAAGGTGAGCCGGCCTTCGTTCAAATCGAGCGCCTTGCTGATCGGACGCGCCCAGTGCTTCAGCCCGACCAGCTGGTTGACGTGCAGGCTGCGGCCGGCGGCGTCCACGCGCTCGTCCATGCCGATGCGGGCGGTCTTCATCACGCTGACGCAGGCCAGCCGCGCGCCGGGCTCGGTCAGCACGATTCGGCGCACGGTTTCGCGCAGGCGCTCCAGCAATTCGGGAGTGGCGCGCTCCACGTCCACCGCCGCAACAATGATGCGGCTCTGCATCACCTGGCGCGCGATGGCCGCTGCGGGCTCGGCTGCGGGTTCGGCGCCGGCCGCAAAGAACCAGGCTTTGAAGCGGCGGACCAGACCATGCGTGTGCACTTTTTCGGCGCGCGCTGTCAGGGGCACCAAACTTGGGTCCTGCAGGGCCAAGGCCAGATGCGCGGCGCTTTGGTAACGCTGCCCAGGCCGGACCTCCAGGCACTTCAGGATGACCTCTTGCAGCCAGGGCGGGCAGTCCTTGCGCAGCACACGCGGCGGCACCGGATCCACATAGAGGCGGCGGCGCAAACCGCGCACCGTTTCGGGCGAACCAAAGGGCCGCGCGCCCGTGGTGAAGTGGTACAGCATCACGCCCAGCGCGAACAAGTCCGAGCGCAGATCGGTGCGCACGAACTGCACCTGCTCGGGCGACATATACGGCCCGGTGCCCATCGGCAATGTGAACTCTTCGTCCAGCAAATCGGGCAGGCGGTCGTGGTGCGACAGGCCGAAGTCGATCAGCACCACGG
>JAYVBO010000072.1:0-4467 GCA_043750435.1 Betaproteobacteria bacterium
AGTCGTCAGCGACACAGTCAGGGGAATGACTGCCGGGCTCACCACGCTGGTGGCGAAGGTGGTCAGGGTGGTGTAGCTGACGCCGTCCAGCGAGTAGGCGATGGTCTTGGTGACGGTGTCGCTACCGACGACGCTGAAGAAGAACGACAGCGGGTCGGTCAGCGAGATGGCTGACGTGATGGAAGGAGACAACGTCCACTTGAGGTCGACTTGCGAGTTCACGCCGGTGCCGTTGCTCATACCCATCGCGCCGACCGGGTTGGCATTCGAACCGACGATGACATTGCTCTGGAAGCCGCCGCCGTTGTTGCCCAACAGCAGAGTGTGGGTGATGCAGCGGCCACCAGGCGCTTGACCAGACGGGACGCCAACGCAGTTCGTGATGCCGCCGCCGCCGATGGTGGTGTCAAACACCGTTTGATCAGGGGTATTGAAGTCGTCAATGATGAGCACGGCGGCTTGAGCGGACAGCATCGTGAAGGCGGAAGCGACTGCTGCGGCCAATGAGAAAAGTTTACGCATGGTATGGAACTCCAAAAGGACTGTGAGACTTTGTAGCACACCACCCACCGGCGGCTTGACCAAGTAGCTTGCAATGCGTGTGCCCGATTTTTTCGACTGCTTCCGAATTTGGTCTGGCAGATGGCGCAGTTCGCTAATTAAGCTGAATTTCAATGCTAATAAGATCAACAAGTCGATATATACGAACATGCAAGCATCCTAAAAACACAAAAATCCATACTTAAACCCCCGCGAACAGGGGGTATCAGCGGCCCAGGCTGCAACAGGACGCAACGGCTGTTGGCGGGTTGGTGTAAAAAAAATCGACGCCAGTCCATCGATGGATCTGTCGCCCAAGGCCGCGCGGCGCAGCCATAGCAGTGGCGCGGCCGGAAGCCCCTTGCAATCGCGTTGGCGCCGCGGCGCCCGCGCGAGCGTGAAAAATGTGTCTGTCCAGGCTGCCGCTACAAGTGAGGGGCACGGCCGCGCGCAAACGCTGTGCCATGATCCTCAAGCGTTACGGTCTTCCTGCTTGGCGGCCGTCTTGCGCACACACCGATTACAGATTCGTGTCCCCGGGGCCGACATCCCAGGCACGACAGGAGCATTCATGCGATCCACGACTTTCCCCTTGACCTCTTTGATCTCCCTCGCGCGCACCGCGCTGACCGCGCTGACCGTGGGCGCACTGGCGGCCTGCTCGACGGCGCCGCTGGGCACGGGCACGCTGCCCGCTGCGGGCAGCGAAGCGCCCGACTACAGCTATGTGATCGGTGCTGGCGACAGCGTCAACATCATCGTCTGGCGCAATCCTGAGCTGTCGATGTCGGTGCCGGTGCGCCCCGACGGCAAGGTGTCGGCGCCGCTGGTGGAAGAACTGGTGGCGCAGGGCAAGACGCCGACGCAGCTGGCCCGCGACGTCGAGAAGAAGCTGTCCACCTATGTGCGCGACCCCATCGTCACGGTCATCGTCACCAATTTCATCGGCCCGTACAGCGAGCAGATCCGCGTGGTCGGCGAGGCCGCCAAGCCGCAATTCCTGCCCTACAAGCAGAAGATGAGCTTGCTCGATGTGATGATCGCCGTCGGCGGCCTGACCGACTTCGCCGATGGCAACCGCGCCACCATCCTGCGCGGCTCTGAAGGCAACAAGCCCTACACCGTGCGCCTGAAAGACCTGATCCGCCGCGGTGACGTGTCGGCCAACGTCGACATGCGCCCGGGCGACATCCTGATCATTCCGCAGAGCTTCTTCTAGCCGCTGCGAGCCTGGCCCGCTGCAGGGCCCACCTTCAGGCACTGACCCGCCTGATTCCGCACCGTCAACCCGACCCGCGACCGCCGAATGCAAGAATTTCTTCAACAAGTTTCGATCACGCTGCGCGGGATCTGGAAATTTCGCTGGCTGGGTCTGATCGTGGCCTGGATCACGGCCATCCTGGGCGTTGCCGTGGTGTGGAAAATTCCGGATCGTTACGAGGCGGCCGCCCGCATCTATGTCGACACCGACTCGATCCTGAAGCCGCTGATGTCGGGCCTGGCGGTGCAGCCCAATGTCGACCAGCAGATCGGCATGCTCAGCCGCACGCTGATCAGCCGGCCCAACATCGAGAAGCTGATCCGCATGGCCGATCTGGACTTGAAGAGTCAGTCGAAAGCCGAGCAGGAAGAACTGGTCGAGCGGCTGTTGAAGACCATCGAAATCCGGAGTGGCGCGGGCGTCAACCTGTATTCGATGGCTTACCGCGACAAAGAGCCTGAGCGTGCCAAGCGCGTGGTGCAGGCCATGGTTTCCATCTTCGTCGAAACCGGCCTGGGGGCCAGCCGCAAGGACACCGATTCAGCCAAGACCTTTCTGACCGAGCAGATCAAGTCCTTTGAGGCCAAGCTGGAGGCGGCGGAAACGCGCCTGAAGGAATTCCGCTTGCGCAATCTGGCTCTGCAAACCGGCGACGGCAAGGACTCGACGGCGCGGCTGGTCGAAATGAGCCAGGCGCTGGATGCGGCACGTTTGCAGCTCAGAGAAGCCGAGAACTCGCGCGACGCCGCGCGCCAGCAACTCGCGCACGAGCGCCAGGTGGCGCCTGCCGGCAGTTCGGCGGCATCGCAGGAGCTGGCCTTCCCGGTGGCGACGCCCGAATTGGATGGTCGCATCGAAGCGCAGAAGCGTGCGCTCGATTCGATGCTGCAGCGCTACACCGACCAACACCCCGACGTGGTCAGCACCAAGCGCCTGTTGAAAGAACTGGAAGAGCAGCGGCGCAAGGAAGTGGTGGAGTTGCGCCGCACGGCGATGGCCGCTGCCGCAGCGGCTGCGGTTCAGGGCTCGGCTTCTCCTGGCCTGAATGCCAGCCTGGCCGCGCAGGAGCTGGGTCGATCGCTGGCTGCCGCCGAGGTCCAGGTGGCGGGTCTGAAGGCCCGTGTCAGTGAATACACGGCGCGCTACAGCGCAGCCCGGGAAGCGATGAAGTCGGCGCCCCAGTTGGAGGCCGAGGCCTCGCAGCTGAATCGCGACTACGCCATCACGAAGAAGAATTACGACGACCTGGTAGCGCGCCGCCAATCGGCCGTGATGTCGGGCGAACTGGATGTGGCCTCGGGCATGGCCGAGTTCCGGCTGATCGACCCGCCGCGGGTTTCGCCGCAACCCGTGTCGCCCAACCGGGTGGCGCTGTACCTGCTGGTGCTGGCGGCTTCGCTGAGCCTGGGTCTGGTGTTCGCTCTGGCGGCCAGCCAGTTGCGCCCCACTTTCAGTGACGCCGACGAGTTGCGCCTGAAGACCGGCCTGCCCTTGCTGGGGGTTGTCACCTTGCTCTCCACCGATGACGACCGCAGAAGGCAGCGCATGGGCCTGTTCCGCTATTTCGCCGCCTCGGGCGGCTTGATCGGCCTGTTTGTGGCGGGCCTGATCGCCATGTCGCTCACGTCGCGTTTCGGAGGGTGACACCATGGACAGCCTGATCGAACAAGCTGCAAAACGCCTGGAGCAATTGCGCCAGGCCGGCTTCAATATTCCTGAAATCGAAACAGCCGGGTCCGACGGGCCTGCAGAGACTGTGGCGGCCTTGGCCGCACCCTGGGCCGTGGCCTCGGGTGCAACGGCTGTTGCCGAAGCGCCGGCGCGCGCCGCGCCGGCGGCCAGGTCGCCGGGTTCCGCGGGGCCGCTCGATGACAGCCGCGACGCCTTCCAGCATTCGCGCCTGGTCGAGATCGATCTGGCGGCGGTTGCGGCGGCCGGGGTCGTCACGCCGAACGCGCCGCGCTCGCACATGGCTGACCAGTACCGCGTCATCAAGCGCCCGCTGATCGCCAACGCCATGGGCCGCGGTGCGGCCACTGTCGCGCATGGCAACCTCATCATGGTCACCAGCGCGCTGCCCGGCGAAGGCAAGAGCTTCACGTCGATCAACCTGGCCATGAGCATCGCGGCTGAGCTCGACCACACCGTGATGCTGGTTGACGCCGACGTCGCGCGGCCGTCGGTGCTGCGCATGCTGGGCCTGCCGCCCGGGCCCGGCCTGCTTGATTTGCTGGAAGGCAAGGCCGAGATGACCGACGTGCTGCTGCGCACCAACGTCGACAAGTTGACCATCCTGCCCAGCGGCCGGCCGCACCCGCGCGCCACCGAGTTGCTGGCCAGTGACGCCATGTCCGAATTGCTGGAAGACATGGCCACGCGCTACCCAGACCGCATCATCATTTTCGACTCGCCACCGCTGCTGCTGACCACCGAATCGCGGGTGCTGGCCACCCACATGGGCCAGATCGTGGTGGTGGTGCATGCCGACCGCACCCTGCAGAGCACGGTGCGCCAGGCTTTGGCGGCCATCGAGCACTGCCCTTTGAAGCTGATGGTGCTGAACAAGGCCCGCGGCGGCACGGCCGGGGCCTACGGCGAAGGCCATGGCTACGGTACCGGCTATGGCTACGGGTACGGCTATGGCTACGGCTATGGTGCCGACGCGG
>JAYVBO010000073.1:0-4466 GCA_043750435.1 Betaproteobacteria bacterium
TGGCGCGCGACCGCACGCGCACCACGGTGAGCGGCTTCACGCAACTGGGCCTGGTGGAGATGACGCGCAAGCGCACCCGCGAAAGCCTGGCCCACATGCTGTGCGAACCCTGCCCCACCTGCCAGGGCCGGGGCGAGGTGAAAACCGCGCGCAGCGTGTGCTACGACATCCTGCGCGAAATCCTGCGTGAGGCGCGCCAGTTCAGCCCCAAGGAATTCCGCGTCGTGGCCAGCGCCACCGTCATCGAAATGCTGCTCGACGAAGAGAGCGTGCACCTGGCCGGCCTGAGCGAATTCATCGGCAAGAAGATTTCGCTCAGCACCGAGCCGACGATGAACCCCGAGCAGTACGACATCGTGCTGCTTTAGGGGGTGCAGCCCACTCAGAACCCGTAAGCCACGCCCAGCTGCGCGCTGACCGTGCTGGCCTTGCGTACCAACGGGCTGGCTTTCGCATCGCCCAGCAAGGTGGTGCTGGTCAGGGCGGTGCTCAGCGTCACGCGTGGGGCCAGGGCGTGGCTCAGGCCGACGCTGGTGCGCACGTCCTGAATACCGCCCTTGGGGCTGTAGGCGGCGTAGCCGCTGCTGGCCGATTGGCTGGACGTGACGCCGAAGCGGGTTTGCGCGTAGGCCTGGTTGGCCAGCGTGGTGTTGGCGCCCAGGCGCAGGCGCAGGCCGGGTGCCAGCTGGAAACCGTAGGCGGCGCCCAGGTCCATGCGCACGCCCTTGTGGTCTTCGCCCGAACCGGCGCGCAGCGACGCGTGCAGTGAGAACGCGTCCACCACCCGGTAGTTCACGAAGCCGCCCAGTTCGGCGGCCGGGTTCACATTGCCCAGGCCGCGCAGCCGGTCGTCGCTGCTTTCGCGGCGGCCGAAGTCCACCGTCAGGCGCGGGCCGTATTGCAGGCCCGGTGTGCTGGACAGGTTGACGCCCACGCCCTGGCTGGTGCTGGCGAACCAGCCGTTGGCCCACTGGTAGCCCAGCACCGGCAGCACGCGGGTGCGGGTGTCGTCCGAGCCCGTGTAGCGCGGGCCTGTGGCCACGCCCAGGCCGACGATGCCGGCGCCCTGGCCATCGGCGGCGGGCATCTGGCGTATCGAGTCGATGTCTTGCGCCTGGGCCACGGCGGCGAACAGCGCCAAGGTGGCGACGGGCAGAGCGTGCAGTGCGGTGCGTACGGACATGGATAACAACCTGTTGGAAAGTGAAGGAACGCGGCCAGTCTCGCCGGGCCCGATAACGGCTGTGTTGCGCGTCTGTGAAGGCGATGCGTGCATCGTCACACGCCGGCGGCCGCTCCAGCGCGCGACCGACCCCGTATTTGCCTCGCTTGTTTCACCCGGGACCGCCGCCTAGACTGCGCCGCATCATGCACGCTGCCCAGAACGAACTCATCACCCGCACAGGCCCCGGCACGCCTTGCGGCGACCTGCTGCGCCGTTACTGGCAGCCGGCTGCACTGCTGGACGAATTCGACCCGCGGCTGGACCCGCGCATGGCCGATCGGCCGCTGAAGGCGGTGCGCCTGCTGGGCCAGGACCTGGTGCTCTTCCGTGACGCTGCCGGCGCCTTCGGGCTGCTGGACCGCGACTGCCCGCACCGGGGCGCCGACCTGGCCTTTGCGCGGCATGAAGGCGACGGCATCCGCTGCCCCTTCCACGGCTGGAAGTTCGCGGCCAGCGGTCAATGCCTGGAAACGCCGGCCGAACCGATGGGCAGCACCCTGTGCCAGCGCGTGCGCCAGCGCAGCTACCCGCTGCGCGTGGTGGCCGGCGTCATCTTTGCCTACCTCGGCCCTGAAGACGGCACGCCGCCCGAACTGCCGGCCTTCGACTGCTTTGCCGCGCCGGCCAGTCACAGCTTTGCCTTCAAGGGCCTGTGGCGTTGCAACTGGCTGCAGGCTTTTGAAGTCGGCATCGACCCCGCACACCCGTCTTTCCTGCACCGCTATTTGCAGGACGACGACCTGGACGCCAGCGGCCAGAAGGAATTCGGCCGCCAGTTCCGCGCCGCCAGCGCGGGCGAGGTGAACGGCGAACGCTGGCCGATGACCCGGGTGATGCGCGAAGTCTGCAGCCCCGAAATCCACTTCGATGAAGTCGCGCCCGGCCTGACGCGGCTGACCGCGCTGCGCGCCATCAGCGACAGCCTGACCCATGTGCGGGTCACCCACGCGGCCTTCCCGCAAACTTTCGTCATACCTTTGTCCGAGACCGTCACCATCACGCAGATGCATGTGCCGGTGGATGACGAGCAAACCTACTGGTACACCTTCTTCACCAGCTTTGCCGGCCCGCTGGACAAGGAAACCATGCGCCAGCAGCGCCTGGCCCACATGACCCTGCCCGACTACGTGCCCAAGAACGGCCGCCACAACGGCTGGAACTTCAACCCCGAAGAACAGCGCACGCGCACCTTTCTGGGCATGGGTGAAGAAGACATCAACCTGCACGACCAGTGGGCCGTGGAAAGCATGGGCGCGATTCAAGACCGCACGCGTGAACACCTGGGGCTGAGCGACAAGGTCATCATGGCCAACCGCCGCACGCTGCTGAAAGCCATAGCCACCGTGCGCGATGGCGGCACGCCGCCGATGGTGCTGACCACTGATGAGGCCGCTGCGCTGCAGGGCCCGGACACCATGGACTGCATGGCCCCGGCGACCAGATGGCAGGCGCACTGGCAGGCCGCAGCAGCGGCCAAACGCGCGGGCGCGGGCTGGCTGGCTGCGGGCGCCGAGGCGGGCGCAGGCGCAGGCGCTGCAAGTCCGGCATGACGGCCGCGCGGCTGGCCGCCTGCGAGACCGTGCTCGACCGCCTGCGCGCCGCCGGCATCGAACAACTGCGCCTGGGCTGGGCCGACGTGCACGGCACGCTGCGTGGCAAGACCGTGGTGGGTGGCGCGGAAGCCTTCGAGCAAGCGCTGCACAGTGGTGTGGGCCTGGTCAGCACGCTGCTGCTGAAAGACACAGCTGACCGCACGGCGTTCCAGGTTTTCAACCCGACGGCCGATGCCGCCACGCGCGCCCTGTTCGCGGCCACCGGGCCCGGTGCCTTGGGTTTTGGCGCGGCCAACAACGTGCAACTGCTGCCCGACCCGGCCAGCTGCGTGGTGCTGCCCTGGGCCGACGCCACGGGTTGGGTGCGTTGCGACCCGCTGTGGGCCGACGGCAGCCCCGTACAGGCCGACCCGCGTGGCGTGCTGCTGCGCGCCCTGGCCGCGCTGCAGGCCGCCGGTTACGGCCTGCGCTGCGGGCTGGAGGTGGAATTCCACATCCACCGCATCGCCGACGAAAACCTGACCGCTGCCGACGCCGCCTGGCCGGCCGAGCCGCCGGCGGTGGCGCTGCTGCACCCTGGCTACGCGCTGCTGTCGGAAGCGCACGCCGATCAGTGCGCCGAGGCGCTGGCCATCGTGCGCCGCACGGCGCTGGGCCTGGGCATGCCGCTGCGTTCGCTGGAAATCGAACTCGGGCCCAGCCAGTTCGAAGCGGTGTTCGCGCCGACCGACGCCCTGACCGCCGCCGATCAGATGATCCTGCTGCGCAACGGCCTGCGCCAAGCGTTGCGCCGCGCCGGCCTGCACGCCAGCTTCGTTTGTCGCCCGCCTTTGCCGATGGCAGTGGCCAGCGGCTGGCATCTGCACCAGTCGCTGACCGACGCACATGGCCGCAACGCGATGCAGCGTGACGGTGCCGCTGCTGACGCCACTGCAGCGACCGACGCGCGGTTCACCCTCAGCGACGCCGGCGCCCACTGGCTGGCCGGCCTGCTGGCCCACGCGCCCGGCATGGCCGCGCTGTGCGCGCCGACCATTCCCGCCTACAGCCGCTACCAGGGCAGCGTGATGGCGCCGCACGCGGTGGTCTGGGGGCGCGACAACCGCGGCGCGATGCTGCGCGTCATCGGCGTGGCCGGCGACCCGGCCACGCGCATCGAGAACCGCATCGCCGAACCCATGGCCAACCCCTACCTGGCCATCGCCGCGCAAATCTGGGCCGGGCTGGACGGCCTGCAGCGCCAGCTGGACCCCGGCCCCGCCACCGAAACGCCCTACCTCGGCAGCGCCGCGCGCTTGCCCGGTTCGCTGCGCGAGGCGCTGGACGCGCTGGCCGGCGACGTCGTGCTGCAGCGCGGCCTGGGTCCGGTGATGGGCCTGGTCTACGACACCGTCAAACGGCAGGAACTGGCGCGCCACGCCCAGGCCGAAGACGCGGCGCAGTGGGAACGTCGTGAATACTTCGGCCGTTATTGAAAACCGGCCCCAACACCTGCATGCCCACCATCACCCTGATCCTGCACAGCGCCGACGGTCAAGAAGAGCGCATCAACGGCCGCACCGGCAAAAGCCTGATGCAGGCAGCCCTGGCCGCCGGTGTCGACGGCATCGCGGCCGACTGCGGAGGCAGCCTCAGCTGCGCCACTTGCCACGTTTTCATCAACGCTGACTGGGCCGCGCGCCTGCCCG
>JAYVBO010000074.1:0-4454 GCA_043750435.1 Betaproteobacteria bacterium
CAATGACGGTACTGGTCGGACTATTACCATCGACAAGTAGCTCGATGGTGATGTATCGAAGGCTGGCATCAGCATTGAGTCGGTGCCGAACACACACGAGCGAGTCACCGAATTGGCGATGAAGCATTTTCGCACCCGGAGATTCGACCGCCAGTTTTCTGCTGATGCGAAGTTTGGATATCGCTTCGCCTCTGGGGTTTGAGTGCGGTGATTTCATGTGCCAGAGTTTGATACCAGCTCCGTTCTGATGGAATCGCCCGAGAGCCGGCACCAGTTTGAGGGCAGCAGTCGGAGGGGCTTGGTGCTGGGATGATGTCGTGGTACTGTAAATGCATACAGTCAACCGTATCGGTGTCACGACCATGCTTCAGTCCATGTCAGCGCCAGCGCCTCGCCTGCTCGACACCCTGCGGGCACAGGTTCGCTACCGGCATTACAGCCGCCGCACCGAACAGGCTTACGTGCATTGGGTGCGCGCCTTCGTCCACTTCCACGGCATGCGCCACCCCGCTGAGTTGGGGCACGCTGAGGTAGAGGCTTTTCTGACCTGGCTGGCCGCCGACCGCCTGGTCGCGCCGTCCACGCACCGGCAGGCCTTGTCGGCGCTGCTTTTCCTGTATCAGAAAGTGCTGCAGTTGAGCTTGCCCTGGATGGGTGAGATCGGACGGCCGCGCAGCACCCAGCGGGTGCCGGTGGTGTTGGACATGGAAGAGGTGATGGCGGTACTGGCCGCACTGGACACTGAAGCACGCCGCGCAACGTTGAATGACTTGACGCTGTATCCATCCGACGGGGGCGCTGCCTGGGCTTGCGTGGCGCCAGCCCACGGTTTGCTGGGGCGCTTGCTCTACGGGACGGGTATGCGCCTGTTGGAGGGTTTGCGCTTGCGCGTCAAAGACATCGAGTTTGAACAGCGAGCGCTGATCGTGCGCGAAGGCAAGGGCGCCAAGGACCGCGTGGTGATGCTGCCAGCGGTGTTGGTTGCGCCCTTGCGCGAGCACCTGAGCGCGGTGCATGCCCTGTGGCGCAGTGATCGCGATGGCGGCCTGGCAGGCGTCCACGTGCCGCATGCGCTGGCGCGCAAGTTCCAACGGGCGCCCGAGTCCTGGTCCTGGCACTGGGTGTTTCCGCAAGCCCAGCCGGCCCTTGATCCGCGCAGCGAAGGGGCTGCGGTCTGGCGTCGCCATCACATGCAGGAAGGGCTGTTTCAGCGTGCGTTCAAGCGCGCGCTCGAGGTCACCGGCATCGCCAAGCCCGCCACGCCCCACACCCTGCGCCATTCCTTCGCCACCCATCTGCTGCAGTCGGGCTACGACATCCGCACCGTGCAGGAGTTGCTGGGCCATGCCGACGTCAGCACCACCATGATCTACACCCATGTGCTGCGCCTGGGTGGCGGCGCGGTGCGCAGTCCGCTGGACAGCCTGATCGCCGCGCCGCTGCAGTCGCCTCAGGCGCTGCAACCCGCCACGGCGCCCAATTTGCCGCTGTTGCACCCGCTGCCGCCGGCTTTGTCCGTGCTGCCGGCGCCTTTTCCGACGGCCTACCGCACGGGCTACCCCGCTGCCCCGCTTGGTCGTCCACCCCGTGCCCGTGAACCCACCCCGTGCTACGCCGTCCCATCCCCGCGCTACCCAGCTACGCCGAACTCCACTGCCGCAGCAACTTCAGTTTCCTGAGCGGCGCTTCGCACCCTGAGGAACTGGTGGCCCGCGCGCAGGCGCTGGGCTATGCGGCGCTGGCCATCACCGACGAGTGTTCGCTGTCGGGGGTGGTGCGCGCCCACGTCGAAGCCGAACGCCTGAAGATGCGTTTGATCATCGGTGCCGAAATGGCGCTGGCACCGTCCGATGAGTCGGCGCTGCCCGTGGCCGGCGCTGAGCCGCTGCTGCCTTGCACGTCCATACCCGGTCCGCGCCTGGTGCTGCTGGCCCAGACGCGCCGCGGCTACGGCAACCTGGTGCAGTGGATCACCGTGGCCCGGCGGCGCGCGCCGAAGGGGGCCTATCGGGCGTTGATGTCCGACCTGGAAGGCAAGGTGGCGCGCGCGCCCATGCTGGCCGGCCTGCCGGGGTGCCTGGCCCTGCTGCTGGTGCCGCAGGTGCTGGCTGCGGCGCAGCCGCTGGCCACGCTGCTGGCGCAGGCGCAGTGGCTGAAGACCTGGCTGGGTGACCGCGCAGCCATCGCCTTGCCGCTGTTGCGCCTGCCGCATGACGCGCTGCTGATCGAACTGGCGCAGCAGGTGTCCGCGCTGAGCGGCCTGCCCATCGTGGCGGTGGGCAGCGCGCAGATGCACCTGCGTTCGCGCAAACCGCTGCTCGACGCACTGACCGCCACGCGCCTGCAGTGCAGCGTGGCAGCGGCCGGCCATGCACTGCAGCCGAATGCCGAAGCGCACTTGCGTTCGCGCCTGCGCCTGGCGTCGCTCTACCGCCCCGAATGGCTGGCTCGCGCTCATGCGTTGGCCCAGACCTGCACCTTCACGCTGGCCGAGTTGCACTACGAATACCCGCGCGAAATCGTCCCCGAAGGCCAGACGCCCGCCAGTTGGCTGCGTCAGCTGACCGAAGACGGCGCGCGCAACCGCTACCCACACGGCATACCGCCGGCCGTGCGCAAGATGCTGGAACACGAACTGGCGCTGATCGGGCAGCTGCAGTACGAGGCCTATTTCCTCACTGTGGCCGACATCGTGCACTGGGCGCGAGGGCAGGGCATCTTGTGCCAGGGCCGTGGCAGCGCGGCCAATTCGGCGGTCTGCTATTGCTTGGGCGTGACGGCGGTGGATCCCGAAAAACACACCATGCTGCTCTTCGAGCGCTTCATCAGCGCCGAGCGCAAAGAGCCGCCCGACATCGACATTGACTTCGAACACCAGCGCCGCGAAGAAGTCATCCAATACATCTACAAGAAGTACGGCCGCCACCGCGCTGCGCTGACCGGCGTGATGATCACCTACCGCCCGCGCTCGGCCCTGCGCGACATGGGCCGCGCCTTGGGCATCGACCTCGACCGCATCCTGGCTTTGGCCAAAAGCCAGCACTGGTTCGACGGCCGCACCATCCACCCCGAACGCCTGCGTGAAAACGGCTTCGACCCCGAATCGCAGCTGTGCAAGTTGTGGGTGGAACTGACGCAAACGCTGATCGGCTTCCCGCGCCATTTGTCGCAGCACCCGGGCGGCTTCGTCATCGCGCGCGACGACCTGGCGCAACTGGTGCCGGTGGAAAACGCGGCGATGGAAAACCGCAGCGTCATCCAGTGGGACAAGGACGACCTGGACGCGCTGCGCCTGATCAAGGTCGACATCCTGGCCCTGGGCATGCTCAGCGCCATCCGCCGGGCGCTGGCCTTCGTCGGCGCCAAGCAGGGCACGCCCATCGCGCTGCACCAGGTGCCGCAAGATGACAAACCGACCTACGAGATGCTGTGCCGCGCCGACAGCGTGGGCACTTTCCAGGTCGAAAGCCGGGCCCAGATGAGCATGCTGCCGCGCCTGCAGCCGCGTTGTTTTTATGACCTGGTGATCGAAGTCGCCATCGTGCGGCCCGGGCCCATCCAGGGCGGCATGGTCCACCCCTATCTGCGCCGGCGCAATGGCGAAGAGCCGGCCGATTACCCCAGCCCCGAAGTGCGCCAGGCGCTGGAACGCACGTTGGGTGTGCCCATCTTTCAGGAACAGGTGATGCAGCTGGCCATCCTGGCCGCCGACTTCACGCCCGGTGAAGCCGACCAACTGCGCCGTGCGATGGCCGCCTGGAAGCGCAAGGGCGGCTTGGAGCCTTTCCACGAAAAGCTGGTCGGGCGCATGCTGGCCAAAGGCTACGAGCTGGATTTTGCCGAGCGCATCTTCAAGCAGATCCAGGGCTTCGGCGAATACGGTTTTCCGGAAAGCCACGCCGCCAGTTTCGCGCTGCTGGTCTACGTCAGCGCCTGGTTGAAATGCCACCACCCGGACGCCTTTCTGGCGGCCTTGCTGAACAGCCAGCCGATGGGCTTTTACGCACCCGCGCAATTGGTGCGCGACGCCAGGCAGCATGGTGTGGTGGTGCTGCCGGTGGACGTGAACCGCAGTCTGTGGGACACGGAACTGGCGGGGCAGGGTACATCCCTTCGCGACGTGCGCCTGGGTTTCAACCGCATCAGCGGTTTCGAGCAAGCGTCAGCCGAACGCCTCGTCGCCGCGCGCGCCGCAGCGCCCTTCGTCAGCCCCGAAGACCTGACCCGCCGGGCCCAGCTCAACGCCCACCAACTGGCCTTGCTGGCCCAGGCCGACGCGTTGGCGCCGCTGGTCGGCCACCGCCACCAGGCCGCGTGGGCGGTGGCGGGCATCGACACCCGTGCCACGCCGCTGCTGCAGCGCACCCGCACCTTTGAAGCCGCCGCCGCGCTGCCCGCGCCCGACGCCGCCACCACCGTGCTGGCCGACTACCGCGCCACCGGCCTGAGCCTGG
>JAYVBO010000075.1:0-4453 GCA_043750435.1 Betaproteobacteria bacterium
CATCACGGCGGCGGCGGCCAGCGGCCTGCGGGCTGTCGCCGGTCGTGGCATGACGGGCCAAGTCGGTGGCACGGAAATGCGACTGGGCAGCTCGCGATGGATGGCCGAATCGGCCGTCGATCTGGCCGCGCTCAAGGCCCGCGCGGCCGCGCTGCAAGGCGAAGGCCGCACGGTGTCTTACGTCGCCGCCATGACGCCCGCGCCGCGTGCCCTGGGCCTGCTGGCCTTCGGCGACACGCTCAAGCCCGGCGCGCTGGCGGCGGTGCAGCGCATTCAGGGCTTGGGCGTGCGCGCGGTGCTGATCTCGGGCGACAACCGGGGCAGCGCGCAGGCCGTGGCCGCGCAACTGGGCATCACCGAAGTGCGTGCCGAGGTGCTGCCCGAAGACAAGGCCCGCATCGTGACCGAGTTGAAAGGCGACGGCCGCGTGGCCATGGTCGGCGACGGCATCAACGACGCGCCGGCATTGGCAGCGGCCGACGTGGGCATCGCCATCGTGCATGCCGACGGCACCGGCACCGACGTGGCCATGCAGGCCGCCGGCATCACGCTGATGCGCAGCGACCCCGGGCTGGTGGCCGACGCCATCGACATTTCGCGCCGCACCACCACCAAGATCCGCCAGAACCTGTTCTGGGCTTTCGCCTTCAACACCATCGGCATCCCATTGGCGGCCTTCGGTGAACTGAACCCGGTGATCGCTGGCGCGGCCATGGCGCTGAGCAGCGTCACCGTGATCAGCAACGCGCTGCTGCTGCGGCGCTGGCGGGGCACGGCCAGGCACTGACCGCAGGCGGGCGGCGAGTGAGCACCGAGAAGGCGTGCCAGGCCTGCGTGCGCTACAGCCCCAATTCCTTCAGGATGGCCTCGCGCAGCGCTTGCGCGGGCGGGCTGGACAGCTTGCGCGGGTGCGGCAGGTTCACTTGAAAGCTGGCCTGTATCGCTGTTGGCCGGGGCGACAGCACCAGGATGCGGTCGGCCATGTAAATGGCTTCTTCGACGTCGTGGGTGATCAGCAACACGGTGTGCCGCTCTTCTTCCAGGATGCGCAGCAACTCGGTGCGCATGCGCATGTTCATCAGCGCGTCCAGGGCCGAAAAGGGTTCGTCCATGTACAGGATTTCCGGCTTCACGACGAAGGCACGCGCAAGCTCCACCCGCTTCAACATGCCGCCCGACAGCTCGTGCGGGTAGCTGGATTCGAAGCCCTTCAAACCCACCATCGCGGCGTAGTGGTCGGCCAGGGCGGCCCGCTCTTTCGGATCCCCGCCGTGGCTGTCGTCGTTCAAGCCGAACATCAGGTTCTGCTGCACGGTCAGCCACGGAAACACCGAACCCTGCTGCGAGATGACGATGCCCTTGGCGCTGGGGCGGGTCAGCTCGACGCCATCCACCTGCACGCTGCCGCTGTCCGGCCGCTCGAAGCCGGCGAGGATGTTCATCAGCGTCGATTTGCCGCAGCCCGAAGGGCCGACGATGGCAACGAATTCGCCGTCGGCCACATTGAGGCTGACACCGGCGATGACGGGCAGCGCGCCCTGGTCCGAAGCAAAGGCCTTGGCCAGGTTTTTGACGGTGATCTTGTGGTTGCTGTTGCTAGCGGACATAGCGCCATTTCACGGTCTTCAAGCGTTCCAGCAAGCGGGTCGCGCCGTCGAGCAGCAGGCCGATCAGGCCGATGATGATCATGCCGGCGATGACCAGGTCGTAGCGGTTGCCGGCGTTGCGCGAGTCCATGATCAGGTAGCCCAGGCCCGAGCGCAGCGCGATCATTTCCGCCGCCACCACCACCAGCCAGGCCACGCCGATGCCGATGCGCATGCCGACGATGATTTCCGGCAGCACGGCGGGGATCACCACCTGGCGGAACAGCACCGTGCGCGACACGCCGAAGTTGGCCGCCGCGCGCAGGTAGCGCCGCTCAATGGTGTGCACGCCCGAGGTGGTCTGCACGATCATCGGGAACACCGACGAGATGAAGATCAGGAAGATGGGCGACACGTCACCGACGCCGAACCACAGGATGGCCAGCGGTATCCAGGCGATGGGCGAGATGGGCCGCAGCATCTGGAAGATGGGGTTCAGCGTGCGGTAGGCGCCGCCCACCCAGCCCATCCACAGGCCCAGCGGCACTGCCAGCAGCAGCGCCAGGCCGAAGCCCGTGCCGACCCGGAACAGCGAGGCGCTGATGTGTTCCCACAAGGTGCCGTCCTGCGCCAGTTCCCAGGCGCCGGCCACGACCTGCCAGGGCGTGGGGAAGATGGCACTGTCGGTTTGAACCACAGCCAGCCACCAGACGGCGACGACCAGCGCGATCACCGCCAGCGGCGGCAGCACCTGCTTCACGTTGCGGCCGGCCGCGCCCCGCATCACGACCATCCGGTTTGGTGTGCCCATCGCCGCACGCGCCAGTTCAGCGTGTCCCAGCCGCGTGCCGGGTGCGGCGCCACCACCACGCTCATCTGGCCGCTGGCGTGTGCCGAGCAGGCGAAGCTGTAGGTGGATGCGGCCTCGAAGGGCAGGCGAAAACTCTGCCCCGGCATGATCAGCGCGGGACCAAAGACCTGGGGCACGGCGTCGAGATTCCTCAGCAGCAGCACGTCATTGGCGCCGAGTGTGAGGTGCAGGGTGTCGGGCAGGATCTCCACTTTTTCACCGGCCATGCGACGCGCCCAGGTGCCGGCCGGTATCTCGAAAAGCGCATCGCGCGTGTCCACCGCGATGGGCGCCAGCGCGGCCCAGGCCGCTGCGGCCAGCGCACCCGACACGCAGGCCCAACCCACCACCCCAAACCGACCTTGGCGCACGGTGGGCCGTCACGGCGCCAGCAAAAGCCGGATGTCGTGCACGTAGTCCCTGGCCTCGTGGCCGTAGGGCATCAGGGCGCGCAGCCGGCCCGCGCGGTCGATCAGGAAGATCGACGAAGTGTGGTCGTAGACATAGCCGCCGCCGGCCGTGGGAACCTTCCTGGCCACAACGCCGTAGTCCTTGCGCAGGGCGGCCAGCACAGCGGGCTTGCCGGTGCCGCCGAGCAAGCTGTTGTCGAAAGCCCCGAGGTAGGCCTTCAGCACCGGCACGGTGTCGCGTTCCGGGTCCACCGTGGCAAAGATCACCTGCACCGCGTTGGCGTCCTTGCCCAGCGCCTTGCGGGCCTGCACGAGCGTGGCCAGCGTGGTCGGGCACACGGCTGGGCACTGGCTGAAGCCGAAAAACAGCAGCACGACTTTGCCCCGGTAGCGGCTGAGCTTCAGGTCGGCGCCGTCCGAGCCCTGCAGCGTGAATTCGGGCGCCGGGTGCGGCGGTTCGAACACGCCGGCCTTCAGCGCCGTGGGGCTGGGCGCGGCCCAGGAAGCCGCAGTCAGCAGCAGGGTGGTCAACAGAGCCAGGAAACGCTGCAAGTGGGTGTCTCGGTTCGGTGATTCGAGGTGTGATTCAGAGCGTGGCTCTGAGCGTGGCTCAGAGCGGGATGACGGCGGGCCTGGCCGCCTTGGCAAAGCTCTCGTCCATGTATTTTTCGTAGGCGATGGGGGCCTTGATGGTGCCGGCCGCGATGGACAACTGCATCAGTTCGTCGAACTCCGCGCGGATCATGCGCAGGTCGCCGTAAGTCACCCGGTCGACCGGATTTTCCATGACGAAACGGATGATGTTGGGGTCCTGGTTGAAGTACTTGCGGCCGGCGGCGATGGCCACCGCCTTGCTGCGGTTGTCCTGCTTCTGGTCCAGCCACTGGCCGGCGCCCATCACGTGGTTGACCAGGTCCTGCACCAGCGGCCGGTTCTCCTGGATCAGTTCCTCGCGCACGGTCAGCACGCAGCAGATGTAGTTGCGCCACTCGTCGCGCGTCATGCGCAGCGCTCGCGCGTAGCCGGCGCGCTGCGCGGCGGCCCCGAAGGGTTCGCCGGTGCAGTAGGCGTCCACGGCCTTGGCGTACAGCGCGGCCGGCATGTCGGGCGGCGCCATCTCGATGATCTGGAGGTCCCTGGGCGTCATGCCTTCCTGGACCAGCATCTTGCGCAGGAAGAGGAAGTCCACGGCAAAGCGGCTGGGGATGGCAATGCGCTTGCCGGCCAGGTCCTTGAAGCGCTGGTGGGCCGAGTCGCTGCGCACCATGATGACGGCGCCCGAGCGGTGACCCAGCGAGACGATCTTCACCGGTATCTTCTTGTCGGCCAGGTCCATCACCAACGGCGCCAGCATGTAGGCCGCCTGGATGCGGCCGGCCATCAGCGATTCCTTGATCTCGGGCCAGCCGCTGTACTTGCTGAACTCGAATTCGAAGAGGGGGCCGGAGGGCTTCGCCGTCTTGTTGTCGGTGGCCTTGGCCACGCAGGCGACCGGGAGGGTGAGGTTGCAGGTGACCGGGAGGCCGCCTACCTGCAGTGGCCGGGGGGCGGCAAGGGCGCTGGTGAAGGGCAGGCTCGCGGCCGCGGCTCCGAGGAGCAACGCCCTT
>JAYVBO010000076.1:0-10267 GCA_043750435.1 Betaproteobacteria bacterium
CCGACCTGGTGCTGTGGCTGGCGCGCACGCTACGGCGCAACACGCTGACTGACGAAGCGCTGCGCCGCTGGGCGGCAAGCCTGCTGAGCCGGCTGCGCCGAGAGAACGGCTTCAGCCTGACCGGCCTGGTGCGGGCCCGCCACGCGCTGGCGCAAAGCGCGGTGGCGCGGCTGGACAACCTGCAGTCACTCGCCCGCAAACGCGGTTTCGAGCAGATGACGCTGTTGGGCGCAACGCCCAGTACGCAAGCCACCTGGCGGACCGGCACCACAGCCGCATTCACCTTCCGCTACGTGCCAGGGCAGTACCCGGCACGCCACGTCTACAGTGGCCGCTGGCGCTTTGCCAAGCACTACTTCGAGCACCTACACGACCTGAAACCACAAGGCGAAGAGTTCGAATGTGCGCGGGCCCTGGACGATTTGGCCGAGGTGAAGCACTGGGTACGCAACATCGAACGGCAAGAGCGCTTTTCGTTTTGGCTGCCCACTGCCACTGACTATTTCTACCCCGACTTCGTGGCCGAACTGAAGGACGGCCGTCTGCTGGTGCTGGAATACAAGGGCGACGCCTACGCCAGCAATGACGACTCGGCCGAGAAACGGGCCGTGGGTGCGGCCTGGGCCCGCGCCAGCGGCGGCCTGGGTTTGTTCTTGATGGCCGAGAAAGCGGCCAACGGTATGGACGTCACGGCTCAGCTTCGTCATGCACTCGCCTGACCGCCGCCCGCCGGGCCGCCCGCCCGTACGCCCGCCCGTACGCCCACCCGCCCGCCCCGACACCCTGGCCCGCAGCCTGCTGATCGCCGTCCACGCGCAAGACTTCGCCAGCACGCCCGACCTCTGGCACGGCGGTGCGCCCATCGCCAACTTCCCCAGCATCGACCTGGCCGTGGCGATCTTTTCGCCGGGCCAGCCGCCACGCTGCGCCAATGTGCTGTTCTCGCGCGAATTTCCGCAGGGCGTGGTGGGTGAAATCGGGGCGCGCAGCGGCGCCTTGCGCAATGTGCGCTTCGACCGCGACGTGCAAGACGCCAAAGGCAATTCCATCGCCTGGCAGGCTGGCCGCAATTGGCGGCAATTGCCCTGGCAGCCGGTGACGGCGCGTGCCGCCGGGCCGGGCACGCTGCGCTTCGTGGCGCCCTACCCGGCTTCGTTGCTGAAGCTGATGGTGGCCGTCGGCGTGGGTCTGGCGCTGGACCGCGGCTTGATCACCGAATGGCCGGCCGCGCTGGAAGCGATGATCGTGGTCAGCGGCAACGACGCCACCACCGAACTGGTCGCGCTGCTGCACCGCGTGGGCCTGATCGACACCCTGAACGCACGCTTCGCCGAACTGGGCCTGGCGACGCTGCAACTGAACAGCACCCAACCCGACGGCGGTTGGCGCAATGCCGACGGCTCGGGCGTGGGCCACATCCACATGACCGCCTGGGACAGCGTGCGCCTGCTGTGGCTGCTGGACGCCGACGCCCCGCCCGCGCCCTGGCTGCCCGCCGGCACCGTGCTGCTGCAAGCCACCACGCGCGACCACCTGCGCGGCGTGCTGCAGCGCCAACAACTCGACCACGTGCTGTCCAGCGGCAGCCTGCGTGACGTGCCCGGCTGGCTGCCCGGTCTGCCCGACGCGCCGGCCTTCGCGCACAAGACGGGCAGCACCGACAACTACGCGGCTGACGCCGGCATCCTGCGCACCGCCAGCGGCGGGCACGCCATCGTGGCGCTGCTGAGCAACTTGGGCGCGCGCTACGCACCCGACCCGCGCTGCGTCACCACCTGGCGCGTGCCGGCGCTGGGCGCGGCCCTAGGCCGCTTGTCTGCAAAGGCCTGACTTCATTTACAGCGTCGAGAGCAGGCGCGCAACCTCGGGCTGGCCGGCGAAGTTGGCGCCCAGCGGCTTGAGGAACTCCAGTTCGTGACGTGCGGCAGCCTTGTCGCCGGATTGCAGATAAATCTTGGCGAGGTTCAGACGCAGTGCGGGCACCTCGGGAGCCGCCTGCACAGCGCGTCGCTGCAGCTCGATAGCGCGCGGGTACTGCCGGTCGGTAGCCAGCGCCATCGCAAGCGTGTCGACAAACGCAGGCTGATCGGGCATCAACCCGTTGGCCTTCAGCGCCAAGGGCAAGGCTCCAGGCTTGCCTTGCTTGATCATCAGGTACGCCAAGTTGTTCAGCGCTCGCGCGTCGTCGGCCCGAACTGCCAGCACTTCGCGGAATCGCAACTCGGCGGCGACGTAGTTGCCGGTCAAAGTGGCCAGCTCGCCCAGATGAAACAGGAAGACGGCGTCTCGGGGGGAATCTCGCTCCCACTGCCGGGCGAAGGTCTCCGCCTGGCCCTTCTGACCCTTCGCCAATAGGCTGGTGTGGACCTTGACCGCAAGTTGAGGGTTGCGCTCTGCTTTCAGACCGTTGCGATAGACCCTGAGCGCCGCATCCTGTTCGTCACGGCCAGCGCGGAGGTCGCCTTCGACCAACCAGCCAACTCCCCGCTTGGGGTATTGGCTCTGAATGGTGCGCGCCATGGCCAATGCCTCGTTGACCCGCCCCGTTTTCGACCGAAGGGTCAAGAGCGCCAGCTGGGCGTCGAGATTGCGCGGCGCAAACTCGAGCAACTTCAGCAAGGTCTGCTCGGCTTCGCTCGGCCTGTTGATGGCCAGTTGGAAGTCCGCCAAGCGGAGATAGGCTGAGTCCAGGCGTGGATGCGATGCAACGAGCTCGCGATACGTTCTGAGCGCCTGCTCTTTGTCGCCGAGCCGGAATTGCGCCTCGCCGAGCAAGACCTGCAGCGCAGGATCGTCGGGAATCGCCGCAATCGCAGACTGCGCCTCCGAAACTGCGAACTTGTAATCGCGCCAGGTCAGGTAATGATTGATAAGCAGAGAGCGCGGCATGGTCGCCGTCGGATCTGCGCGCACGGCTCGCGTCACCAGGTCCCTGACTTCTTCCGGTGTGCCCCCCGCGCGCTGCTTGAGCTCGGCAAGAGCAAGAAACGCCCGCCATTGCTTGGGATTAGCCTCGAGGACAGCCTCGAAACGCTGCTCTGCCTGCCGCATGTGCTTGTCTGCAAGATCCATCGAGGCGAGCTCGACAGCGGCTGCGAAGTACGAAGGGTCAATTCCCAGTGCCTTCTCGTAGCTCTTGCGCGCGGCGTCGTTGTGCCTGCGCAGACCTTCGACGCGGCCGCGCAGGGTCGATGCGAGCGGAAGTCGGGGTTGCTTTCGCTCCAGCGCGTCGATTGCGACCAGCGCTTGGTCCAACCTGCCGTGCCCGACCAGGGTGCTGATAAGGGCCAAATCAGCGCGCGCCGAGGTGTCCGTGGCGGCAATGTTCTCGAGTTCGCCTAGGGCCGGATCGACCTCGCCTTTGGACAGGCGGCCGACTGCCATGGCCGTGCGTATCCGAAGGTCTGCTGGACTCGCCTTTGCCGCGCGCGAAAACAACTCGTCCGCGCGCCGTGGTTCACCCTTGACCAAGTGCGCCTCGGCGGCCAGCGCCAGCACTTGTGTGTCAGAAGTCCCCGTTTCGACCATAGGGGACAGCAGGTTCAAGGCTTTGTCGGTTTCCCCCGCACGCAAGTAGGTTTCGGCAAGCAAACGCCTGGCCATCCAGCTTCCCGGCGCAAGGCGCAGAGCCTTGAGGAGATACTGCTCGGCTTGCATGGTCCTGCGAGTCTGCAATTCGATTGCGCCTGCCATTTGCAGAGCACCCACGTTGTCCGGCAGATCACGCAGGAGCAGCTCAGTGGCTTCGCGCGCCTTGGCGAGGTCACCACGCATCACCAGCACCTGGGCTTCGTAGAAGCGCGTCTGTGGATGACCCGGCAAAGCCGTGCGTAGCTTTTCCAGCTGCGCCTCGAAGCCCGCCTGGTCGTGCTGGCGCAGCAGGAATGCGAACAGCTTGACCTCTGCTGGCAGGTAGGTCGGGTCCGCGTCCACCGCCTTGCGGAAGGCGGCCAGCGCCGCCACCTCGTCCCGGCCGGGCAGCATAAGGAAGGTGCCCTTCAGGGTCCATGCCTCTGCACTTTTCGGATCCTTCTGGAGGACTTCATCGACCAGCGATTCCGCGCTGGAGAAATCCCGCTGCAGTGCGCCCATGCGGGCCCGCAGCAGCTTGGCAGGCGCAAAATCGGCCCGCGATGCCAAGGCGGCGTCAAGCGCGGCGGACGCCGCCTCCTTCTCCTCAAGGTTGAGATGCGCTGCCGCCAGCGAAGTCTTGAGGTCAGCGATCGCCGTCGGGTCCAGCAGCTTCGCGCCGTCGTAGCGTTGGACCACCTTCCTGTCCTCTCCCCGTTGCAGCATGACGCGCGCTTGTTCGGGCAAGACATGGTCTTCGCTGTACTGGAGATTGGCCGCCTTCTCCAATTCGATTTCGGCCGAAGCGCTGTCCCCCATCTCAAGAAGCGTTTTGCCGAGCAGGAAGCGCGCCTCGCCGAAGTTGGGCTTTTGCTCGAGCGCTGCTTTGAGCTGTATGACTGCCGCCTTGCGGTCGTTCCTTTCGAGATAGGACTTCGCAGAGCTTAGCAACTCGCGGTCCGATGGCTGGGTGCACCCGGCCAGCAGAACCAGCACCGCTGTCATACCGGTGAACAGGGTTTTGTATAGCTTTCCAGGCGAAGACATCAAGGCCACTCGAGTTAAGGCCGCCCCGCCGACAGCGGGCACTCGGCCATGCCACTGCCGCCACGCCGAACCGTCGGCTGCGCTGGACCTTTCATGGCTTGAAAAAAAACGGGGCCGAAGCCCCGCTGCAGACCTTGCAGGCACGTTGTCTGCTGATCAGGCCTTGTTCCGGCGGCCGGCCGACATGGCAAGTGCGAACAGGGCCAGCGAGACCAGCGCCAAGGAACTGGGCTCCGGCACGAGCCCTCCGGTGAGCTGGCCTGAGGAGAAGACGGTCCAGCCATTTGCAGTCGCTGTCACCGACGGGAAATAGGTGTTGCTCAGTTTTGCATCGGCGAATTGGGTCCCGGACGCGTTGTTGGTCAGCTGACCGTTGGTGTCGAACTGCACCAGTGCCGCACCCGAGTTGAAGTCAAGGAAGCCGACGCCGCCGCCACTGATGGTGCTGTCATTGAAGCTGCTCACGTAGCTCGCAGTCGAATCCACTGACGTGGCTCCGCCGGTCACGAACAGGCCGCCGAGGAACAGGTTCAGGGAGGTGGAAATCCCCGGGTACTTCAGAATATTGAGGTCCTTGGTGCCGGCGACCACCGAAGGACCCAAAGTCGGGTCGTAGTCGCTGGTATTGCTCCAGATCTTGAAAACGCCGCCAGTGGAAAACGTCGTCGTCGTGCAACCGGTGGTCAGGCAACTCGCCGTATCGGCGAAATAGTCAGTCAGATTGCCGAATACGCCGGTCAGATAAGGGCCGGTAGCGACGCCCCCGATGGTGGTGGCTGTGCCGCGGGTGAACAGGGTGGCGCCGTCGCTGATCCTGGTGATCGCCGCGACGGAGATGATGCCCATCGTATCGGCCGAGGGAAAGGCCGAGCCGGCGCTGCCAGGTGCCGCGCCCCCGACCAAAGTGGCCTTGGCATCGCAACTGGCGATATTTGCCGCTGAACTGGTGATGCCGCCACACTTGGTTCCATTCGTGTCCGGACCTGCAAGGCCACCGCCGGAGAAGCCTGTGTAGTAGACCGAACCGGAGTCATAGTTGTCGAAGATGATCTTGTAATCAAAGGTCGACACCGAGAGGGCATGGGCAGAACCGAGGCTGCCGATGGCCAGCGCGAGGCCCACCGCGAGATTGGATAGCTTGCTCTTGAACATTTTGGACTTCATCCTGGTTGGTGTAGTGATCTTTCCTCGCACGCTAACAAGCAAGTTGCGCGCCAAACTTTGACCGGTAGTGTAGTTCGTTGATTCCAAATGGCTTTATTCAGCTCGGTCGATTGATCGATCCGCGAAGTGTAAAAATTCCCGACAGCCTGAGAGGGCCGTCAGCGCATTCAAGGCTTGATCTCGACCCTGGCCGGGCTGTCGTTTGCTACTCCGATTGAGTAAGGGAACTTGCGCTCGAAGTCGAGCATCGGGCGTCCAGGAAAGTTCTCCGGCGCCAGCACCTTCAACACCACGGTGAGGTTCATCGCGGCGGCGCGCAGGTTCAGCCTTTCCTGAAGACCGCCTTCGACGGCAATCCCGGCCGATTGGGCTTGGACCAGCACCGTGGTCGCACCCGGCTCGCATTCCTCGAACTGGAATGCGCCTGTCAGCGCATCGGCATCGGGGTGATCGGCATAGAGAAGCCCCTTGAGCGCTTCCACCGATGGCCGCCCAACGGCATGGTCGGAACGGCGGCCGCGGACCAGCACCACCGGCAGCCAGGGCGGCGCGGCGCCCGCCAAGCGCGCCGCTCGCACCAACTCGGCCGCGCCCATCAGGCGGGCGAGATCACCGGTGGCGAATCGCGGCAGCGGTACCACTGAGCGGGTGTCGAGCAGTGTGATACACAGCTCACCCCAACCCGCCGGGTCGGGCGCGAGGACTTCGACAAAGACTCGCTGCGGCGCGTAGCAGAAGACGGACGGCAGCGTGCCGGTGCGTTCGTCGCCTTCAATCAGCGCCGCGAGCTCGGGCAGCCGCCGTGCCGCGCGCCTGATCCTGATCGTTTCGCGCGATTCAAACAAAAGGTTCAGCCCCAGTTCGCCGACACCGAACGAGCTGGCCACGGTGCGCTGTGGGTCGCGGTCGATATCGATGGACATCCGGGCCGCGATGAAGTCTCTCTGCGCCTCCACCAGCATCTCCTCGCCGAGGATGACGCTGGTATTGAGCGCGCGCCAGTCTACGCCTGCCTCACGGCCGTGGTCGAGCAGGCGGCGGACGAACAAGGGATCGGTACAGACCAGTGTTTGCTTGAATCGCGGTCCGATATCGCGCAAGATGGCGCAGGCCATGTCCTCGCGCACGCTGACATTGGCCACCGTCACCGCCCGCGAACGAAACACCACCCCCATCGGCAGGCAGTTCACAAGCAAGGTCGGCAAGCCGTCTACGTTGAAGGCGTCCTGGAGTCCCAGATCGATGCTGAACGAGGCCGCGTCGTGCTCTCGGCGCGATGTGAGCCGGTATCCGAAGTGGCTGCGGGATCGGCCTGAGCTCGTTAGGACATCAGCCAGCGCTTCAGGTCGGATCGGTTGAGAAAGCTCGTGAAGTGCAAACCGTCCGAAAGTATTCGCCTTGGTCAGCACCGGTAGCTCAGCCAACGCGAAGTCCTTGGCAAGCCGGGCCCGACTGACGCCGTGCTCAGCAAGAAGTTGCTGGTAGGCGGCGCTGACCCCGGCAGCATGGCGCGCCGCGAGCAACGCGCTGCGATGAGCGCGACCCAAAGCCTTGTCCGGCGCCACGCGCCGTGCAAACGTCAGCAATAACCGCCGCAGGGCCCGTCTGGCGGCCTGCCGGATCATCCGGAACTCAGGACATCAGCTGTCGCTGCAGTCGCTGCGGTCGGGCCGTTGAATCCAGGCCAGCAACTCCGGATTGGACTTCTCAAGTCGTTTCTCCAGCTCGCGAATGTCGGCCACGTAGGGGGCCACGGGTCCGAAATAATCAGTTTCGCCCCCAATCTTGTTGAAAGGGAAGCCCATCAATTGAAGTGACCTGGCCAGCGACCCCTCCATCGCGGCATACCAGTATCTGATGCCGCTGCTGAGGCTGTGGTGATACATCTGCCGGTACAAGGTCAGCAGTATCTGAGGCGTCAGCGTACGCCGTTCTGCGGGACGCACATCCGAATTGCCTGAGCGAGCGACGCCAGACAGTGTATCTCCGCGCCGCCGCCGATAGTCCTGACGCACCATCAGGCGGCTGATCTCCGCCGATTCACTGCGTGGAGGCAACCTGACACCTTCCAAGAGATCGTGACAGTAATCCTGCCAGGGAAAGCGGCCGCCCGCACCGGACGCGATGAGCCGAACGTAACCGACCAGTTCGTGCTTCAGGTTGTAGGAGCAAAAATGCTCAGACTTCTTGTCGTAAGCATCTGTTTCAAGGCCATCCGGGTAAGACCCAGCATCAAGGAACCGCCGCTCTACGCAGTAGACGTTGTAACGTAGTTCGTATGCGCGCTGCATATTGGGCTCACCGGCTGTCTTTATGGATCTGGCGGTGAAGTGTGGGGTGAAGTCCATGGGCGGGCACCCTTACGTTACGCAACGTTTCGGTTGGTGACACGTACGTTACCAACTAGACAGGCTGTGGCCGGGTAGTGTATGGGACGTCTGAAACGCGAATTCGTGCTACAGGGCGACCAAGCGCATCCTAATCGTGCGCTATGCAGCCTGTGCGCCGCCGTTGGCGAGCAGGCGGTTGGCCATCGTGTGGTGCAGCCGGTTTGAGCGCAACAACAACGCCAGCCACCAAATCTTCCTTGCGCAGTACAACTACTGAGGCGCGAACCCTGCCAACCCGGGCACCTGCTACTCGCTGGATTGGCCCATTCGTGCTGGTGCGTTGTTCCCAACGGCCAATTGCATCTTCTCGATCGATGTGTTCAGCGTCACCCCGAGTTACTTCGATGCACGCTTCCCCCTCCTGACCAACGACGGGAAGGACCCCAAGGACAAGTAGCCCGTCCAGCGGAACCCGTCGGGCTCGCGTGCAAGCAAAATAGGCGGCTGACCGCCTGGCAGACCACCCGAGCCCGACCATGACCGCCAACACCCTCGCCGACCTCGGCCCCGCCGTGCCCAGCACCGACCTGCACAGCCTGCCGCTGATTGCGCGCGGCAAGGTGCGCGACCTGTATGCGGTGGGCAACGACCGCCTGCTGATGGTGGCCAGCGACCGCCTCAGCGCCTTCGACGTGGTGATGAAAGCGCCGGTGCCCGGCAAGGGCCGGTTGCTGACCCAGATGGCGCTGTTCTGGTTCGACAAGCTGCAGGGCCTGGTGCCCAACCACCTGACCGGCGAAGCGCCGGAAAGCGTGGTGGCGGCTGACGAGGTGGCGCAGGTGCAGGGCCGTTCGATGCTGGTCAAGCGGCTGACGCCGCTGCCTTGCGAAGCCGTGGTGCGCGGCTACATCGTCGGGTCGGGCTGGAAGGAATACAGCGCCAGCGGCACGGTCTGCGGCATCGCGCTACCGCCCGGCATGGTCATGACGCAGCCGCTGCCTGAACCCATCTTCACGCCGGCCACCAAAGCCGCCGTGGGCGACCACGACGAGAACATTTCCTACGCGCAACTCGAAGGCGTGCTGGGCACCGCGCGCGCCGCCGAGGTGCGTGACACCGCCATCCGCATCTTCAAGGCGGCCAGTGCCTACGCGCTGACGCGGGGCATCGTCATCGCCGACACCAAGTTCGAGTTCGGCCTGGACGAACACGGCACGCTGACGCTGATGGACGAAGTGCTGACGCCCGATTCGTCGCGCTTCTGGCAGGCCGACGAACTGGCGCAGGGCCGCATCAAGGCCTACGACAAACAGCCGCTGCGCGACTGGTTGACGAGCACGGGCATCACCGGCGGCACTGAGCAGGCCGCGCTGGATTTGCCCGACGCCGTGGTGCGCGGCATCCACGAACGCTACGCCAGCGCCTACGACTTGCTGTGCGGCAGCGGCGCGGAAACGGCAGCATGATCAGCAACGCCAACCTGCGCAGCCACTGCGTCACCGGCTGCGCGCCGGGACCGAAGTTGATCGTCACCGGCGCCGTGCACGGCAACGAAGTGGCGGGCAGCAAGGGCATACGCCGGGTGCTGGCCGAAATCGACAGCGGCGACATCGAAATCGTGCGCGGCAGCGTGACCTTGGTGCCGGTGTGCAACCCGCTGGCCTACAACAACATGCGCCGCATGGGCGACCGCAACCTCAACCGCCGCCTGCAGCCCACGGCCACGCCGCAAGACTTCGAAGACCGCATCGCCAACGCGCTGTGCCCGCTGCTGGCCGCGCACGACGTGCTGCTGGACCTGCACAGTTTCCGCAGCCCCGGTCAGGCTTTCGTGATGCGCGGGCCGGCTGACAACCGCGGCGCGCTGGAACCCTTTGCGCACGCCGCCGCCGAGGCGCAACTGGCCGCGCACGTGGGCGTGAACCGCATCGTCGAAGGCTGGATGCCGGCTTATTCAGACGGCATCGCAAAGCGCAAGGCGCGGGGCCTGACGCCCGGCGGCGTCCACGAAGACCCGAGCTACGGCGTGGGCACCACCGAATACATGCGCAGCCAGGGCGGCTATGGCGTGACGCTGGAATGCGGTCAGCACGAAGACCCCGAGGGCCCCGAAGTGGCCTATGTGGCCATCCGCCAAACCCTGGCGCTGCTGGGCC
>JAYVBO010000077.1:0-21526 GCA_043750435.1 Betaproteobacteria bacterium
GTGTTTGGCCTGGCCATCGCGCGCGCGCTGACCTTCCCCTTGCTGTTCCTGTTCTTTGCCGTGCCCATCGGCGAATTCATGGTGCCCACCATGATGGACTGGACGGCCGATTTCGCCGCCATGGCGGTGCGCCTGTCGGGCATCCCCATCTACCGTGAAGGCCTGCAATTCGTCATCCCGTCGGGCACCTGGTCGGTGGTCGAAGCCTGCAGCGGCGTGCGCTATCTCATCGCCTCGTTCATGGTGGGCACGCTGTTCGCATACCTGAACTTTCAGTCCGTCCGGCGCCGCGCCATCTTTATGGCGGCTTCGCTGCTGATGCCCATCATTGCCAACTGGATACGGGCCTACATGATCGTGATGATCGGCCACTTGTCCGACAACCGACTGGCCGCCGGGGTGGACCACATCATCTACGGCTGGGTTTTCTTCGGTCTCGTCATCGGGCTGATGTTCATGCTGGGTTCACGCTACGCCGAGCCCGCCGCCGTGGCGCCCGCTGGCGGGCCGCAGGGTGCGGCGCCCTCGGCCGCAGGCTGCGCGGTCTCAGCGCCCTGGCTGGCCGGTGCGGCAGCCTTGCTGCTGATGCTGGTGGTGCAGGGCGCCGACTGGCAGCTCAACCGACCGCGTGGCGGCGACGCACCCCAGCTGGCGCTGCCCGCCGCGCTGGGCGACTGGTCGGCCAGCGACACGGCCGCCACCCGTTGGGAGCCGTCCTACAGCAACGCCGTGGCCACCGCCACGCGCACCTACCGCGCGGACGGCGCCGTGGTCGGCCTGCGCGTGGGCTACTACCGCAACCAGGGTTACGACCGCAAGCTGGTCACGTCCACCAACAACCTGGTCGACGCGGAAGGCCATGGCGACTGGGCGCAGACCGCCAGTGGCGGCGCGGTCGTCAGCGGCCCGTCCGGCAGCCTGGCCTTGCGCACCGCCGACCTGCGCGGCTCACCCGAACCCGGCAGCCCCAGCGCGCAGCGCTTGCGCGTCTGGTACCTGTACTGGATAGGCGGGCGCTACACCACCAGCGACGTGCGCGCCCGCCTGAGCCTGGCCGTGAACCGCCTGCTGGGCCGGGGCGACGACGCGGCCGTTCTTTTCTTCTACACACCCGTGACCGGTGCCGCCGGCGCGGCCCAGGCCGAGGCGGCGCTGGAGCGCTTCGTGTTGGCCAGCCAGCCGGCGGTGGACGCCATGCTGGCCCGTGCCAGCCTGCGGCCTTGATACTTGAGCCATGCGCACGCTGCTACACGCGTTTTCCACCTTCGATCTGGGCGGCTCGCAAGCCCGCTTCGTGGCCCTGGCCAATGCCTACGGTCCGGCCTATCGGCACCTGATCGTGGCCATGGACGGGCGCATGCAGGCCGCTGAACGCCTGGCCCCCAACGTCAACTGGCAGGCCATGACCATTGCCAACCGCCGCGGCGGCGCGTTGGCCAACCGCGCGGCCTTCCGCCAGGCCCTGCAAGATTGGCAGCCCGACGCGGTGTTCTCCTACAACTGGGGCGCCATCGAATGGGCCGCCGGCAACCTGCCGCGCCGCGTGCCGCATGTGCATGTGGAAGACGGTTTCGGCCCGGCCGAAGCACAGCAGCAGCTGCCGCGCCGCGTCTGGGGCCGCCGCTTCATTCTGGGTTTGACGCGGGCCCAGGTGGTGGTGCCTTCGCGCCGGCTGGCGGCTTGCGCGCAGGCCTGGTGGATACCGGCGAAGCGGCTGCGCTACATCCCCAACGGCGTGCCCGTGCCGGCCGCCTCGGTGGCGCGGCCGGTGGTGCCGGCGGGGCGCCCGCTGGTCATCGGCACGGTGACCGGTTTGCGCCCGGAAAAGAACCTGGGCCGCCTGCTGCGGGCCTTCGCGGCGGCGCGCCGCGCCCACGACCTGCGCTTGCTGATCATCGGCGACGGCGCCGAGCGCGCGGCACTGGAAGCGCAAGCGCAGGCGCTGGGTATCGCTGCCGAAGTCACCTTCACCGGCTACTTGCGCGCGCCGCAAGAACGCCTGCTGGAGATGGACCTGTTTGCCCTGTCATCGGACACCGAACAGCAACCCATCTCGATGCTGGAAGCCATGGCGCTGGGCATTCCGGTTGTCGCCACGCGCGTGGGCGACGTGCCTTTCATCGTGCCCGCCGAAGTCGGTCAGGCGGTGCTCAGCGAAGCCGATGACGCGGCCTTCACGGCCACTCTGCAGGCGGTGCTGAACCGGCGCGTTGACTGGCCTGCGTGGGCCGCTGCCAACCTGGCGCGGGCCCGTTCGCACTTCGCTTTCGACGACATGGTCGAACGCTGGCGCCTGGTGTTTGACGGCAACGCCCAGGCCGTGCCCGACCTGCTGGCGCAGGGGCGCACCGGATGACGGCTACGCCCGCACTGACCGCCCTGGTGATCGGCAGCGACACCCGCGCCTTCCTGGGCGTGGTGCGTTCACTGGGCCGCCAGGGCGTGGCGGTGGACGTGGCGCCTTTCGACTTTGCTTCGGTGGCGCTGGCCTCACGCTATGTGCGCACGGTGCACCGCCTGCCGCCGCTGCAGCTCGACCCCGAAGCCTGGATCACCGCGCTGCTGGCCGTGTGCGAGCAAGCGCGCCCCGACTTCATCGTGCCCTGCGACGACCGCAGCATCATCCCGCTGCACGCCTTCCGCGAGCGGGTCGCGCACTTGCGCCTGGCCATGCCCGGCGAACTGGCCTTCAATACCTTTTTCGACAAGGGCCACACGCGGTCCCTGGCGCTGTCTTGCGGCGTGCCGGTGCCGCGCGGCCGCGTGCTGGCCGCCAGTGACACGGCCGAGCAACTGGTCGCCGAATTCGGCCTGCCGCTGTTCGTCAAGCCGCGCAATTCCTATTTGCTGCGGGCGCTGGAAAGCCGCCGCAATGTCAGTGCTTGCCTCAGCACAGCGGCTTTGCAGGCCGTGCTGAAAGGCATCCCCACACCCGAGGAATACCTGGTGGAAGCGCGTTTCAGCGGCACCGGCGTGGGCGTGTCGGTGCTGGCCCATCAGGGCGCCATCAGCCAGGCCTTCCAGCACCGCCGCGTGCGTGAGCCGGTGGGCGGCGGCGGCAGCAGCTACCGCCAGAGCGAAGCCCTGTCACCCGACCTGGAAGCCATGACGGTGGCGCTGTGCGCGGCCAGCCGGCTGGAAGGCGTGGCGATGTTTGAGTACAAGGTGGACGACGCCACCGGCCAGAAAGCGTTGCTGGAAGTGAATTCGCGTTTCTGGGGTTCCTTGCCGCTGGCCATGGCCGCGGGCGTGGACTTTCCCTATCTGTGGTTCACCCAGGCGATGGGCGCCGCGCCCGCACCGCGTGTGGCCTACCGCGTGCCTTGCTACGCGCGCAACCTGCTGAACGACCTGTACGCCACGCTGGGCCACATCGAATCGCGCCAGCGCGAAGGCCTGCTGGTGATGGCCGGCGAGATGCTGCGCTGGGTGGGCTCGTTCGGCCGTTTGCTGATCGGCATCGAGACCCTGGACACACTGCAGCGCGACGACCCGCAACCCGGCTGGCTGGAACTGCGCGCCATCGCCGCCAAGGTGGTTGAACGCCTGACGCGCCCGCTGCCGGGTGCGCGCGAACGCCGCTCAAGGCAAGTGGCGCAGACGGTCAAGGCCGCTTGGGCCACGGCGAAGCAACAGGGCCGGTCGGTGCGCGTGGTGGTGGCCTGCTACGGCAACATCTGCCGCAGCCCCTTTGCCGCCGTGCTGCTGGCGCGCAGCCTGGGTAGCGCGCCGCGCGCGCAGCCGGTGACGGTGACCGGCGCCGCGCTGGCCTGCCGCCCCAGCCGGCCGTCGCCCGACCTGGCGGTGACGGTGGCCGCGCGCCACGGCGTGGACCTGGTGCCGCACCGCTCGCGCTACGCCGACGACGCGCTGCTGGAAGCCGCCGATCTGGTGCTGGTCTTCGATGCCGCCAACCTGGGCCTGCTGGCGGCACGCGGCTTGAAGCTGCAACGCGAGCCGCTGCGCCTGCGCGAAGTGCTGGGCGGCGATGTGGGCACCGGCGAGATCGCCGACCCGGTGGACGGCGACGACGTCTTTTTCGATCGCACCTACACGTTGATCGAGCGCGCCGTGCCAGCGCTGCAGCGCATCGCCGAGACACCGCCTTGAGCCTGCCGCCCTTCCAGCCGCACGCTGCCCCGCTGGCCTTCGATCGCCCGCAGTTGCTGGTGGTCGTGGACACCGAAGAAGAGTTCGATTGGCAGCGGCCTTTCGACCGCAGCCGCACCAGCACGGCGTCCATCCCCGCGCAAGACCGCGCCCACGCCATTTACGACCGCTACGGCGTGGTGCCGACCTATGTGATGGACTACCCGGTGGCCACGTCGCCGGTGGCCGCGCGCTACTTGCGCCGCCTGGTCGACGCCGGTCGCGCCGACTTCGGCACCCACTGCCACCCGTGGGTGACGCCGCCCTTTGATGAGGCGGTGAACAAGCTGAATTCCTTCCACGGCAACCTGCCACCCGAACTGGAAGCGGCCAAGATCCGCGCCTCTACCGACGCCGTGGCGCAGGCCTTCGGCGCCGCGCCGCGCTGCTTCAAGGCCGGCCGCTACGGCCTGGGCCCCAAGACCTTCGACACGTTGATTGAACTGGGCTACACGGTCGACTGCAGCTTCGTGCCGCACACCTCTTTCAGCGCCATCGGCGGCCCCGATTTCTACAGCACACCCGAGCAACCCTTCTACACCGACGCCACGCGGCGCCTGCTGGAAGTGCCGCTGACGGTGGGCTATTCCGGCGCGCTCAGCGCTTTGGGTCGCCGCTTGAACGGCTTCGTTGATGCGCCCTTGGCGCAAGGCCTGCGGCTGCCCGGCATCCTGAGCCGCCTGGGTTTGATGGAGCGCGCGCGCCTCAGCCCCGAAGGTTTTGACGCGGCCACGCAATGCCGCTTGCTGCGCGCCATGTGGGCCCAGGGCACCCGCGTCTTCACCCTGACCTACCACTCGCCCTCATTGGCGCCGGGCCACACGCCTTATGTGCCGGACGAAGCGGCGCTGAGCCGTTTTCTGGACTGCATCGCCACCGTGCTGGACTGCTTTCAGAACGAGCTGGGGGGCGGGTTCACGACGCTGAAAGCGATCGATCAAATGGCCCGTCAGCCTGCGCGGCGGGCACCCGTATCGTCGGTCGCCGAAGCGTACTGAACGAGCCCCGCCACATGCCGCTGTTCACCATCGTCATCGCCACCCGCGACCGCGCCGAACTCTTTGAAGCGGCACTGAATTCGGTGGAGGCGCAAGACTTCGACGACACCGAAATCGTTGTCGTCAACGACGGCTCGAAGCCAGCAAGCCTGCCGGTCTACGCTGACATCCTGAGCCGCGCGCAGCAGCGCTTGGGCGCGCGTTTGCGCAGCTTCCAACTGGTTCGCCGCGCCAAAGGTCATGGGTCGAGCTACTCACTGAATTTTGGTGTCGATCAGGCTCAAGGTGACTACGTCTGCTTCCTGGATGACGACGACCTCTGGACCGACGCCGGCCACCTCAGTCGCACCGCGCAGGTGCTGCGCCACCAACGCGAAGCGGGGTGCGCGGTGGACGTTTACATGGCCAATCAGGAGGCCGTGAAACAGGGCCAGCGCCTGCCCGGTTCAACCTGGATCGAGGCACTGGAAGGCCAGCTTCGCGCGCACGGCCGCGAGCCCGACGCCGACGGCGCCTACGCGGTAGATGTCACCGAACTGCTGAACAGCGGCGGCTTCTGCCACCTCAACACTTTGGTCGTGCGACGCGATTTTTTCCTGCAAGTCGGTGGCCTGGACGAAGGCATCCGCTGGGAAAACGACCGCGACTTCTTCCTGCGCTTGCTGGACGCCGCCGCGCTGATGGTCCACCACCCCGCACTCACCGCGCGCCACCACGTGCCCGACCCGCAAGCGCGCAGCAGCATCACCACAGGGCTGAACCAGATCGAACGCCGCCTGTGGCAGGTGCGGGTGATGGACAAGTCCGCGCTGGGCTTGAAGCATCCGCTGCTGCGGGCGCACGCCCGCCTGCACAAGGGCTACGCGCTCAAGCGCATTGCCGAAGAACTGGCCCGCCAGCAGTCCTGGCGCACGGCCCGCAGCTACGCTGCCCAGGCACTGGCCGCCCAGCCGACTTTCAAGTGGGCGCTGTTCACGGTCTACTGCGGCTTGCGGCAGTTTGCCCAGGGCCGCTCCTCGCAGTAGGCCAGGTCGCCATGCAAAAGGGCCTAAGGTGAGCATCCAGAGCCATACCAAACGCCGGTACCTGAAGGCCGCGGTGGCGCTGTTGCCCATGATCGGGGCTGCTGCCTGGCACTGGCCCGTCATGGCGGCCGCCGGCGAGGCTCGCGCTCGCTCCAACCTGCTTCGGCTGGTCAGCGATACCCAGGCCGCATGGGTTGGCAAAGCACTCTTGCCGCAGGTGGGGCATCAGACACCCGCAGCGCTGGTACGGGCGTTGAGTTCCCGACTTTCCCTTTTTTCCGGCATCGAGCTCACCGGAATCTGCGAGATGGTGGCCTTGCAACAGGCCTTTCTCAAAGCGGTCAGCGCCGACTTTGCCGAAGGCCGGTGCCTGATGGTCAGCGGTTGGGTGCTGACGCGCACCGAGGTTGAACTCTGCACGTTGGCTGCACTGTCTGCCACCCGAGCCTGACGACTGCTGTTCGTCAGCCGGCTGGCTTGCGTTCGCGCGCGCCAGCGCGTCGGATGTAGTCGCCCAGCAGGCAATAGGCAATGGTCGCCAGATAACGCGGTCCCAGCCGCCCCAGATTGAACTTGGACACCCCGCCATCGCGGTCGCGCCAGCTGTTGGGTATGACCTGCACCGATGCCCCTGACAACACGGCCTTGACCGACATTTCCACCGTCAGGTTGAAGTCGGCGCTGATCAGCGGGTTCATCGCCTCCACCACATGGCGGCGATAGCCCTTGAAGCCGTTGGTGAAGTCGCGGTAGTGCCGGTAGCCGGTCAGGTAGGCGATCGTCATGTTGCCGGCGCGGTTCAACACTTTCTTCATCAGTGGGTAGTCCTGTACCTGGGTCTGCCCGGAAAAGCGGTTGCCAAAGGCGCAGTCAAATCCGCCTGCCAGGGCCCGGGCGTAGGCCACCACGTCACTGGGGCTGTCTGAGCCGTCGGCCATGGACACGATCACCGCGTCACCTTCGAAGGTGCCAAGCCCCGCCCGCACAGCCAGGCCGTAGCCCCCCTTACCTTCGTTCCTGACCGGCGTCACAGCCGGGATTTCCGCGGACAAGCGACTCAGGATGGCCCAGGTGCTGTCCGTGGATTGGTCGTCCACCACGCGCACTTCATGGGCCATGCCGGCCGCTTCCAGCGCGCTGCACAGCGCCCGAACGGTCGCCTCGATCACCGCCTCTTCGTTGTAGGCCGGGATCACCACCGAGACTTTGAAATTCGACTCATCCATAACAACGGGCAGCGAGTTGTGCCGCCTCTTGAATGCTAGCCAAGGCCGTGCCAGTGCGCCGCATTTCCACCGAACACCAGCCGCGGTAATCGACAGCCCGCAACGCGTCGCCCACGCCCTGGTGGTCGGTGCGCGGGCTGGAAAACGGCCCCAGCTCGGGTTCTGAGGCGTGTACGTGCACCAGGACATCAGCCACCTGCGGAACCGCCGCCACCGGGTCGTCCCCGGCCAACAAAGTGCAGGCCGTGTCCAGATGCAGGCCGATGCCAGGGTGGTCGCAACTGCGAACCAGTTCTTCGGCTTCCTGCCAGCGTGTGACGAAGTTGCAGCCGTAGCAACTGGGGTTCGCCTCGATCGCCAAGGTCACCCCGGCGTCGGCGCAGACCTGCCCGGCTTGCCGGAAAAATTGGATGGCGTGCTGCATCGCCTGCGCGGGGGTGAGGTGACCGCGGTCGCGGTTCTTGGGGGAACCGAAGACCAGCACCTTGGCTTGCAGGGCCGCCGCCAGCCGCGCCACCCGCGCCAGGTGGGCGATCAGGGCGCTTTGCTGTTGGGGCGTGCCGAAGACCTGCAGGTCGGGTCGCCCGAAGAGCAGCGACTGCAGCGACGGTGTCGAGAAGCCGGCCGCCGCCATGCTGCTGGCGTAGGCCGCCGCGGCTTCGGGTGTGGCGCCGTCCCAGTTCGGCCACAGCCGTGTCGGTGCCACCTCGATGCCCTGGAAGGGCGTGTCGCGGAGCAGGTTCTGCACGGCGAGGTCTTCGTCCGCCGCCCAGGCGATGTTGCCGAATGCCAGTCTCATGGTCGAACGCCCTCGTTGTGCAGGTAGGCCCCGAGTCGGTCCAGCACCTCGTCGGCGCTGGCGATCCAGCCCCCGCTGCCGCCATACAGCGCCGCGTGGCGGGTGCGGTGGTCGTAGTGTGCCGGCGGGGCCGGGGCCTGGCCCACCGCCTTGCCGGGGAAGTGGCGCTGCAGGATCGCCTGCGTGGCCACAGGCTGGGTGAACAGGTGCACCAGCGCCAGCCGGTTCGCCAGCGCCACGCCGATGTCGGCCCACAAACGGGTGATGTCGTAGTACTGAAAGCTGCTGGCGGGGTTGATGGCGGCCAGCAGGTTGTCGTTCATCAGGTCGTAGATGACGTTTTTCTTCAGCCCGGGGCCGAAAAGGCCCGGTAAACGAACCACCAGCGTCTGCGCAAAATGCGCCTGCATGAACTGCTCCAGGGCCAGCCGGTGCGTGCCGTAGGCGTGGTTCTGGCCCTGGCTGCAATCCGCCGTTTCGTCCTGCGGGGTGCCGGACGGCGGGATGACGTCCACGGTCGAGATCAGGACCAACTGTCGAGCCTGCACCGTCTGCATCAGCGCCATCGCCTGTTGCAGATTCCGCCAGTCCCTCTCGGGTTCCTTGTTGGCCAGCCACTTGTTGGCCGGGGCACCGGAAAAGACCAGGGTGTCGAAGCGTTGGCCTTGGATGTCCTGGATGTTGCTGGAATTGAAGCAAGACCCGAAGGCCGTCTGCTGGCACAGGTTGGAGCCGACGAAACCGGTGTGCCCGACGATGGCGTTGCGCATCACGCTGCCTGCTCACTTTCTTCTGTCACGTTCAAGTCCGGCGCGTATGACATCACGCTGCTGTGGCTTTGCGTGGTGTAGAAGTACAAAGGTCGTCGGCCGATGTTTTCAAGGATCTGCTGCAGGTATTCCGACATCACCGCCAGCACCAGGCTCAGGAAGAAGAACAGCACCGAAATCTGCAGCGACAGTGAAGCCCATCCCGCTGCCACAGACTCATGCGTGAGCCAATACAACACCACATAGATGCCGTAGATCACCGTCATGAAACTGATGCCCACGGAAGCGATGGCCACCAGGCGCAAAGGCTTGGGCGAGAGTGACAAGGTCAGTTCCACGGCCCGGTAGCCGGAATAGACCCAGCTCAAACCGATGCCGCCGGATTTGGCAACCGGTTCGGGGTCGTACACGATGCTCTCGATGTTGAAGCCCGACAGCGCGGGCGCCACCGACAAGATACGGTGCCGGTCTACCGCTTTCAGTATGAAATTCAAGGCCCTGCGGCTGAACAAGCGGGCACTGGACAGCGCCGGCGGCAGGCGGATGTGGTTCAGTCGTCCCAAGGCCCTCAAGAACCAATCCTCCATCCGGTAATACAAGGTCCGGGCGGCTGCCCGATCGCGCGTCACGGCGTAGACGATGTCCTTTTCATCCAGGGCGACGCGGATCAGTTCACGCACCAGTTCCGGCGGATCTTGCCGCGGGTCCAGCACGATGACGTAGTCGCCTATGGCGTGGTCCAGGCCGGCGATGGTGGCAATGGCCATGCTGTATTTGTTGGCCAGGTTGAACAAGGCCACATTCGGCAGGCGTGTCTGCAGTGCTGCAACTTTGGCCTGTGTCCCGTCCATGCTGCCGTTGTTGACCAGGATCACCTCGTAAAACTCGAAATCGCTGCGCAGCATTTCGATCAGCCTCGCCGTGTAATCCTCAATGAAGGCTTCGGCATCGAACAGGGGCAAGACCACCGAAGGAAAGACCTCCCTGGCGAGGCGCGCGTTGGGTGCATTGCTGGGGCTCATGGCTTACTCCTGTAGGGTGCTCAGCCGGACTTCGGGCGGCAGCAGCTTGTCGATATACGTCAGCACATCAAAAACGTTGTCGATCTTGCCGCCCATGATGGACACCAATCCGGGCATGGCCGCATCGCGGTGAAACAAGATCGGCCGGGCATCGTCCACGGCGGTCTTGGTCATCAGGGTCTTGACTTCCATCAGCGGCTCGACCACCTTGACGTTCTGGATGCAGGGCACAAAGCGCTGCGCGTCCCGAATCATCCACGCCCCGCGTGAGCGGCCTGCGGCGCCCTGCGGGTGACCGCGCAGATAGTCTTCCAGGATCACCATCGGGTTGACGGGCCGAGCGCTTTGGTTGTTTTCAACCCAGCTCACATGGTGCGTGTGGCGCACATGGGTCAGCGAATGCAAGCTTCGTGACGGAAAAGGCATGAGGGAGAAGAATTCGCCGTCCATCAAAGTGATGCCCCGGCCCTTGATCTCAGGCGGCGGTTCGACCAGCAAGACCTCGGATATCTTGTGCTGCAGCGACATCTGGGGCGGCCCCTGGCTGCCACTGACATGGTTCAGTCCGGCATAGGTGCAGTTGAATACCCAGGGCGCTGAAAAATCATCACCGGCCTGCGCTTGCACCAGCAAGCCCTGCGCCGCCGCGGGGGCGTGGCTCACGCGCGTGACCCGGGTTCGAAAGTGCACCCGTATGCCCAATGCCGGCATGATTTTGAGTGCATGCGCCAGCAAGGCCCGAGCATCAAAGGCCGGCTCCTCGGCTTCAAAAACTTCTTCAATGAGACGGTGGTCGAACAGCCCGCGGTCTTCCGGTGTGGCCCGTTTCAACGGGATGCCCGCGGCCTTGCAAAAATGCGCAAAACCACGTGCCGATACCTTGGAGTCATAGCGGGCTATGGCGTACAGCGGCCGAAACTCGGTAAACACCGCCTCAGGGTAAACCTCACAAAACTGCGGCAGATTGGCGCGGCTGCGGATGGCGGTCTGAAAGCTGCGCGGGTAGTGGTAGCCGTTGTGCAAACGCGCCTGGTTGACGCGAGAGGCACGCTGCATCAGTTCGCAGCCCTGCTCCAGGATATCCACCTGCCAACCTTTCTGGGCCAGATGGATGGCCGTGGCACAGCCAAAAAAGCCGCCACCCACCACCACCGCGCGCTTATCCATCACGGGCCGCCTTCGGTAACTCTTTCAGAGTGCCCGGCGATACGGGAGGTGCGGCCTGAAAAATCACAAAGCCTGCGCCCGAAAGATACGTGGTGAAGCCCGTCAGCGTGGGCAAATTGGGGTAGCGGTCAGTTGCCACCACGAGCAGGAAAACCGCGCCCAGATCGGGCCCGCCGGGCCGATGAATTTCTTCCGTCAGGCGCTGCGCCACGGCGACCAAGTCAGCAGCCTGGGGTACCTTGAAAGGGCTGTCGCCCTGCAGGCCCTTGACCGCCAGGTAGGCAGGCAGCATCACCATCGGCTGCTTGTGCGGGTCGGCAAACGTCATGGGCACAAACACCGAGCCATACACCGAGGCATACGAGGCCACATGCTTGAGCGGCGGGTGCCAGGTTTCGCGGATGCCTGGAACGCTGAGCATCATGCTGGTGTAGGGCGCCGCGGTGGCCGCAAACAGGGTGGACCCATTGGGTACTTTTTTGAGCGCCTGAACGATGGCGTCGATCTTGGGCTGCTGCGCCTGCCAGTCATGGAGCAAGGCCCAGGTCTTCACGCCGCCCACACCCAGCGCCACCACCAGCACCACAGGCTCGGCCCATCGACTTTGGCCCGGTTTGGTCGCAACAGCCAGCAAGGTGACCAACGCTGCCAGTGGCACCAGGCGGACGTCAGCAAACGACGAACCCAGCATCTCGGGGGGCAACAACACAAAGGCCAGCCAGAGCAAACCTGCGGCCGTCACAGCCGCGCCGGACACCCTGAGTTGGCGCGTCAGCAACAGCACCAGCGCCAACCCGGCGAGTGCCAGCAACACCAACAGGTCAGCCCACAAAACACCGCTTTGCACAGCAAAAAGCGCAGCAAACGGTTTGGCCCCCCACCAGGGGACGTAAACCAGTCCATCACCCGCCCGCTCTTTACCCGGGGACACCAAGACAAAGAGTGCCAGCGAAGCAATGAATGGCAAAGCGTCCAGACCCAGCGATACAAGGTCTGCAGGCCAACTTTGCTTCGAAGTCTTGGCCAAACGGGTAGCCAGCTGAAATGACAGCACCGCAATCGCGTACACCGCAAAGCCACCCATGTGGCCCCACATCAGAACCACTGCCACGCCGAACGCCACCCCATAGCGCGGCCAACCCGGGTCGGAGCGCAGCCACAGGGCGGCCCCCAGCAGCGCAAACGCAGCGGCAAACAGGTAATTGAAAAACCCGTACAGAAAAATGCCGTTGTAAAGCAGCAGTCCGCACAGCAGCGGCCAGGCTGAATAGCGCCCAAAGACCGCCCGGTGCAAGGCCACACAGCCGCCCAAAAAGGCCAGTTGCATGATGGCCAGGAACAGCTTCACGGCGACTTCAGGGGGCAGCCACCTCGTCAAAGGCAGCGCAAAGGCATCCAGCGCCATATTGGGCAACAACCAGCTTCCGAACTGGTAGACGGTGCCCAGCAAGCCCGACGGGTCACCCATGGACAGGATGGCGATGCGGGCCAGATGAAAGGGATAGTCGTTGGCCGGGATGTAAGTCACCCCAAAAATGGGTGCCACCGCCAAGATGGCAACCAGCAGCGTGGCAATGCCCAGGGGTAAATGCCGCGCCTTCATGCCAACTTGCCTTTCAGATGGTCAGACAAGCGCAGGGCCAGCGCCACGATGGTCAGCGTCGGGTTGGCGTAACCACTGGTCGGGAAAACAGCGCTGCCTGCGATGTACAGGTTGTCGACCGAGTGCACGCGGCCATCTGCGTTGACCACGCCTTTTTCGGGTGTCGCCGCCATGCGCGCCGTGCCCATGTGGTGACTGCTGCCGGTCAGTTCATCGGGCCACGGCTTGCCCTTGTCCAGGTCGACGGTGATGCGGGTTCGGCCCAGCCCGATCTGGCCCAAGGCCTCGGCCGCCCATTGCAAGGCTGTGGTGGCGGTGCGGCGGTCATCGTCGCCCAGGCGCCAATCCACCGCCACGCGGCGTATTCCAAAGCGGTCCGTGGACTTGCCCAGTGTTACCCGACTGTCAAACCGGGGACGCTGCTCAAAGTTCAGGTCGATCGACGCCCCCAAAACCTTGCCGGCGCCCACGTCCAGCAAATCCTTCTGGGTCTTGAACGCCGTCTTGTAGACGTTGTTGGCAATCACGTCCCAGTCGGCCAATACGCTGCTCACGTGCTCACCCAGGCGGTCCGGCAGCTTGCCCGCCTTGAGCTCGGCGACGGTTTGCCGCAAGGCGTCCATGCCCTGGGTGGACACCGTCATGGGCTTCAGCCACATCCTGAAACCGCCTATGCCCGCCTCTATGGCCCGCTGGGGGTTGGGGGTGAGTGCGCCAAACACTTTGGCGCCGGCCAGCTCGGTGGTGTCAAAGTACAAGGGCCAGTTGGCGGGCAGGGCGGAGGCCGACCCATAGCGGACGATGGCGCTGCTCGTCAACCAAGGGTGGTCCTGAAAATACCGGCCCACCAGATCATGTTCATTGCCCGCGCCTTGGGCATGAACCTGGGTCGACGACAGCAAGATCCGGGGCGTCTCGATGCCTCCCACGGCCAGCACAAATTCCTTGCCGGAGACTTTGATGTGTCGGCCGGCAGCGGTGGTGGCCACCAGGCTCGCCACGCGTTTGCCTGAGCCCGTGGCCGCCTTGCCTGGCAGCAGCTCCAGCACATTGGCCCCCAGCAATACCCTGATGTTGCTGGCGGCTGCCAATGCCTGGCGGTAACGCTCACCAAAGCGCGTGGGCGGGCTGACTTGAAACAGGGCGGTGCGCAGGCGGTCGGTTTGCAGCGGCAAGGCTTGGAGCTGCGCCCCCCCTTTTTGCCGCTGCCAAAACCCGAGGTCGTCAAAGGCCGCGGGGCCCAGCTCAGTGATCTTTGCAGCCGCAGGGTAATAAGCATCCAGGGTGCTGCGGGTGATCGGCCAACCACTTTCCGGCCAGTCTTTGCGGCTGGCAAAGTCTTCAGGCTCCAAGGGCCGGCACCAGCCCGCCCAGTGGTTGGTGCTGCCGCCGAAATAGCGCAGGCGCGACACATGCAGCGGCAAGGCCTGCAGGCCTGGCTGTGAGCCTTTGTACAAGTCTTGTTGCGCGTCATCACGCTCCAGCCCACCGCTCTCCAGCAGCAAGACCGAGGTGCTGGTGTTGGCAAACTGGCGTGCCAGGGTGATGCCGGCTGCGCCCGCGCCAACGATCACCAGGTCTGCGGAAAAATCACCCACACCCTGGCTATCCAACGGGATCAACATGCGCGTCCTTGCAAGCACTGCACTGGGTCAAGAGGTGAAATCGACAGGCTCGAAGTCGCCGCAAGCCTGACATCAGTGTGGCACTCAAATCGGCTGCACTTTGGGCGCACCCACGGTTGAAGCGCGCAAGGCCAGGTACAGCCCGCCGGCCACCGTACCCGGCAGCCAAAGCACCATGTGCACGAGAAAGGCGAAGGCGGCCGCAACCGTCGGCTCATTGCCTGCCAACACCATGGCCTGTGCGGTGAAATAGTCGAAGGTGCCGACGTAGCCCGGCGTGCTGGGGATCAGCGTGGCCAGCGAGCCCACGGGCACGGCCAGCCAGGCGCCCTGTGCGGCGGTCATGCCCGCCAACGATTGCGCCACCAGCCAATAGACCCCGCCTTCGATCAGCCAGATGCCAGCCGACCAGCCGAGCAAGCGCAACATGGTGCTGCCGCCTGCCAGCTGGCTCAGCGTGTCGGTGACCTTGCGCAATTCCTGCTGCACCTTGGCCGCCACGGGCAGGCGCCCGGCCAGGCTTTCCAGGCCGCGCAGCAGCGGCTGCAGCACCTGCGGAAACAGCAGCACCAACACGATGGCCGCTGCGCCCAACAGCAGCAAGGGCACACCCAGGCCGACGAGGCTGGACAGGTCCAGGTGGAAGACTGCCAGCGCCAGGCCCAGCAGCAAGATGACCATCAAGAGGTCCAGCAGCCTTTCGACCAGCAGCGTCGCCAGTACCGATCCCGGTGTGGTGTGCAGCCTGTCGTTGAAGACGAAAGCCCGCATCAGGTCGCCGGCGCGAAATGGCAGCACGTTGTTGGCCGCAAAGCTGGCCATCAAGGGGCCTGCGCAGTCGATGGCGCGCAGCGCCGGGTTGGCTCGCAGCAGCATCGTCTGCCAGCGCAAGATGCGGCAGCAGTAGCCCACGCACATGGCTGCCATGGCGGCGGCCAGCAGGTCCAGGCGCGCACCACGCATCGCGGCGGCAATGCGCGCGCCGTCGATGTGGCGCAGCGTCAGCCAGCCAAAGAGCACGGCCATCAAGGCGCCCAGCGCCAGGCGCAGCAGTTTGCGCGGGCTCATGCCGCCTGCAGTTCGCTGATGACCCGTTGCGCCAACTCGGCAAAGCGGTTGCCGTCAAAGCGGTTGGACCCGATGAAGTGCAGGAAGGCACTTTGCGCGGTGTCGTGACTGCGCTCAAAGTTCCAGTATTTCGGACCGGGCAGCACGCAGGCGCCGGGGGTGTTGGCCACGGCGTAATTGGATGCGCACTGCTCGGTGCCCCATTCGTGCCAGCGCTCGGGCATCAGGCTGGCCATTTGCGCGTGAAAGTCTTCCAGGGCCGCGCGACTGAAGCCGCCCTGGGCAAAGCCCGCAAAGCCTGAGGAGCCGCGAACATACTGCCGATGTGCAGTGCCCGTGAGCCGGTCCAGCAGGGCCTCAGCGGCGATTCCGACGTAGCGGTGCGGTTGGGCGCGGGCCAGACGGGCTGCAGCTTCCAGGCTGACGATGCCTGCGCCTGAGCCGCCGTCCAGCGTGAAGGCCCGATTGGCGGCAATGCAGTCGACCACCTCGTTCAGGTCAGGGCCGTAGGCCAGCGTGTCGCAGTCGACCTGCACCACGTAGCTCTCGCGCGTGCGGTCCAGCAGGTACACCAGGCGTTCCCAAGTGCCGCCGCGTTGGCACACGCCCACGTTGATGTCTTCCAGCACCTGGAATTCGATACCCGGGAAATGGGCGCGCAGGCTGGCCTGGGCGGGTGCGGGCATGTCGCGGTCGACGATGGCCAGCAGCTGGCCCTGGCCGATGTGCCGGTACAGCGACTTCATGCTCAGCACGTACATCTGCACGTCGTGGTTGGACACCATGCTGACGAAAGTGGCCGGCCCGGGCACCACCGGCATGGGAGGCGTGTCCATCACGGCCCGCGTCAGGCGGTAGAAGCGCCGCGTGGCCAGCGATTTTCGCAAGCGGTAGAGCATGGGGCCTATCGAGGGTCAGCGGGCTGCGCGGCGGGCCGCCTCACGCCTGCATCAGCGCGTCGATGACGCACTGGCCCTGCTGGGCGAAAAAGTCGTCGTCGAAGCGATGCGCGCCGATGAAATGCAGAAAGCTGCTTTCCTTGGGGTCGTGGTGGTGATCGAAGTTGGCGTACTTCGGGAACGGCAACACCACAGCGCCTGCCGAATTGGCCACGGCGAAGTTCGAGGCGCACTGTTCAGTGCCCCATTCGGTCCAGCGTCCGGGCAGCAGCGCCTCCATCTTGACGTGGAAATCCTCGATCTGCGCCGCGCTGAAAGCACCGCGTGCGAAGCCTGCGAAGCCCGATGAGCCGCGCACGTAGCGCAGCTTCTCGGCACCGGGGTAGCGGTCGAAGAGGCTTTCGGCTTCCATCCCGACATAGGGGTGGTTGATCTGGCGCGCACGCCGCGCCGCTTCGGGCATTTCGACGATCTCGCGCTCGCCACCGCTGAGCGTGAAAGCCTGATTGGCCGCCACACAGTCCAGCACTTCCTGCACATCAGGGCCCAGGAACAGGGTGTCGCAATCGAGCTGGATGACGTATTCGTTCTGGGTGCGACCCAGCAAGTAGACCAGGCGTTCCCAGGTGCCGCCGCGCTGGCACTTGCCAACGTCGATGTCTTCAAGAATCTGGAACTCGATGCCCGGGAAGTGCTGCGACAACTGCGCCCGCGCTTCGGCTGGCATGTCGCGGTCAACCACCACCACCAATTGCCCGCGACCGAGCTGGCGGTAGAAGGACTTCATGCTCAGCAGGTACATCTGAACATCGTTGTTCGAGACCATGCTGACGACGGCCAAGGGCCCAGGCACGACGGGCATCGGCGGGGTTTCCAGGATGCCCCGCGTCTGCCGGTAAAAGCGGCTGGTCGCCATCGACTTCTTGAGCTTGTAAAACATCGTGGGGTGGGCTTTCCGATGGCAAGGTGCTGCTGCGCGCAGGCGCGGGGCACAAGGTGATTTGGCGGCTGCGACCTGAGGCACGCAATGTCCACGTATTCTGCACGGCAGGTCGAGTGGCGCACCTGGGAGCAGGCGACAACGCCACAGGTGCTGTGTACTAAGTCATGGCACGCGCCTTGCCGCTATTTCAGCCCGGGGCGTCGCGGGCAAAGTCAGGGAGAATCAGCTGGCTTGCACCCGCTGACGCTGCAGGCCACCGGGGCTTCGGTTCGATTCGGTTTGGTGTTCACACCGGTGCATAACGAGCAAATTCCATGTGCGGCATCACCGGCATCTTCGACACCCGCGGCCAGCGCCCCGTCAGCACGGCGGTGCTGCACCGCATGAACAATGCGCAGCAGCACCGGGGCCCTGACGAAGGCAGCCTGCACATCGAGCCCGGCCTGGGCCTGGGGCACCGCCGGCTTTCGGTCATCGACATCGCCACCGGCCAGCAGCCGCTGTGCAATGAAGACGGTTCGGTCTGGCTGGTCTTCAACGGTGAGATCTACAACTTCCAAGCCCTGCGTGCCGAACTTCAGGCCGCCGGCCACGTCTTCAAGTCCAAGGGTGACGGCGAGGTCATCGTCCACGCCTGGGAGCAATGGGGCGAGGCCTGCGTGCAGCGCTTCCGCGGCATGTTTGCCTTCAGCCTGTGGGACCGCAACCGCCAGACCTTCTTCATGGCCCGCGACCGCATGGGCGTCAAGCCCATGCACTACGCGGTGCTGGGTGACGGCACGCTGCTCTTCGGCAGTGAACTGAAGTCGCTGCTGGCCTACCGCGGCAGCCAGGGCCACGACCTGCGGCGCGACATCGACCCGCTGGCCCTGGAAGACTATTTCGCCCTGGGCTATGTGCCCGAGCCGCGCACCATCTTCAAAGGTGCGCTCAAGCTGACGCCCGGCCACACACTGACCATACGCCGGGGCGCACCCGTCCCCGAACCCAAACGTTACTGGGACCTGCGCTTCACGCTGGACAGCCCCATCAGCGAGACAGACGCCTGCAGCGAACTGGTGCGCCGCCTGCGTGAGTCGGTTGAACTGCGCATGATTGCCGAGGTGCCGCTGGGCGCCTTCCTGTCGGGCGGTGTCGATTCCAGCGCCGTGGTGCAGGCCATGGCGGGCTTGTCCAGCGGCCCGGTCAACACCTGCTCCATCGCCTTCGACGACCCCAAGTTCAACGAAAGCCAGTTCGCGCAGATGGTGGCCGACCGCTACCGCACCCACCACCGCGTGGAGACGGTCGGCAGCGACGACTTCGACCTCATCGACACGCTGGCGCATCTGTACGACGAACCCTTTGCCGACGCGTCGGCCATCCCCACGTACCGGGTCAGCCAGATGGCGCGCAAGCACGTCACGGTGGCGCTGTCGGGCGACGGCGGTGACGAGGCCTTCGGCGGCTACCGCCGCTACCGCCTGCACCTGATGGAAGAGCGCATGCGCGCGCGGCTGCCGGCGGGCGTGCGCCGGCCGGTCTTCAATCTGCTGGGTCGCCTGTACCCCAAGGCCGACTGGGCGCCGCAGGTGCTGCGCGCCAAGACCAGTTTGCAAGGCATGGCGCGTGATTCGGTCGAGGCCTATTGCCACACCGTGTCGCTGATCCGCGAACCCATGCGCAGCCGGCTGTACAGCCCGGCCTTCAAGGCGCAACTGGGTGGCTACAGCGCGCTCGATGTTTTCCAGCGCCACGCCGCACGCGCCGACACCGAAGACCCGCTGGCCCTGGTGCAGTACCTGGACCTGCACACCTACTTGGTCGGCGACATCAACACCAAGGTCGACCGCGCCAGCATGGCCCATTCGCTGGAAGTGCGTGAACCGCTGATGGACCACGAACTGGTCGAATGGGCGGCCACGCTGCCCTCAAGCTACAAATTGCGAGGCGGCAATGGCAAGGCCATCTTGAAGACAGCGATGGAGCCGCATGTGCCGCGCGACGTGCTCTACCGCCCGAAGATGGGTTTCGCCGTGCCGCTGGCGCGCTGGTTCCGCGGCCCGCTGCGCGGCCGCGTGCGCAGTGCCCTGCTCGACGGCGCGCTGGCGCAAAGCGGCTACCTGGACCCGGTGGCCGTGCGCCAGCTGATCGAACAACACGAAGCTGGCAGCCACGACCATGCGCAGCCGCTGTGGAGCCTGACCATGTTCGACGCTTTTTTGCGCCAGGTCTGTGGCGAGAACGCGGCGCCCGACACGGCGCCGGCCGCCGCCAGTGCGACGACGCACGCCGTGGCCTGAACACCCTGATCGGTGCCACCGGTTGCGCCAGGCCTCACGTTGAAGCCCCGCGCTGCCGATAGAACAAGACACACACCCGGAGGATTGCTTTGAAGGTTTCCGTTTTCGGACTGGGCTATGTGGGCGCCGTTTCGTGCGCCTGCCTGGCCGACCGCGGCCACGACGTGATCGGTGTGGACATCCACCCGGCCAAGGTCGACATGGTCATGCGCGGCGAATCACCGGTGGTGGAAGAAGGCATTGAAGAACTGATGGCCGCCGGCGTGGCCGCTGGCCGCCTGCGCGCCACGCTGGACCTGGAACTGGCGATAGCGCAATCCGAGGTCTCGCTGATTTCGGTGGCCACGCCGTCCAACGCCGACTACACGCCCGACCTGGCGGCCGTCGACAAGGTCATCACCGCGATCGGCAAAGCCATCGCCAAGAAGGCCGGCCACCACACCATCGTGCTGCGCAGCACGGTGCCGCCGGGCACCACGGAAGAGCGCATCCAGCCGCTGCTGGAGGCCGCCGCCGGGCGCAAGGTGGGCGACCGTTTGTCGCTGGTCTTCAACCCCGAGTTCCTGCGCGAAGGCTCGTCGGTGCAAGACTTCTACCAACCGCCGCAGACCGTGATCGGCAGCCTGGACGAAGCTGGCTATGTGGTGATGGAGCAGATGTACGCCGGCCTGCCGGGTGCTTTCGTGCGCACGAGCTGCCGCGTGGCCGAATCGGTGAAGTACCTGTGCAATGTTTTCCACGCGCTGAAAATCGTTTTCGCGAACGAAAGCGGCTCGGTGCTGAAGGCCTGCGGCCTGGATGCCCGCGAAGTGCTGAAGATCTTCTGCCAAGACACGCAACTGAACATCTCGGCCGCCTACATGCGCCCGGGCTTCGCCTTCGGTGGCAGTTGCCTGCCCAAGGAAGTGAAGGGTTTCATCACGCTGGCGCAGATGCACAACGTGGCCATACCGGCCATGGCCGGCCTGCTCAGCAGCAATGGCGCCCACATCGAACGGGCCTATGACCTGATCGCCCGCGACGGGCGCAGGCGGGTGGCGCTGTTCGGCCTGGCCTTCAAGCCCGGCACCGACGACATGCGCGATTCCCCTTTGGTGGCGCTGGCCGAGAAGCTGATGGGCAAGGGCTTCGACATCGCGATTTACGACAGCAGCGTAAAGGTCAGCCGCCTGCTGGGCAAGAACCGCGAATTCATCGACCGCGAAATTCCGCACCTGGACCGCCTGTTGCGCGACCAGCCCGAATCCGCGCTGGACGGTGCTGAAGTCATCGTCATCGGCCACGCCGACGCTGCGGCGCGCAAGGCCATCGTGGCCGCTGCTGGCGGCCGGCGCATCGTCGATCTGGCCGGCTACGCCGACATGCAGGCGGCCAGCGCGAAATACGAAGGCATCTGCTGGTGACCGAACGCAAGCGCCGACTGGCCTTCATCTCCACCGTCTTCCTGCTGCCAGCTGATGCCGGCGGCAAGATCCGCACGGGCAACATCCTGCGCGGCATGATGGGCGGGGCTTTCGAGATCACGCTGGTGATGCCAGCCACGCCCGAACAGCAAGCGCAGTGGGGCGGCGAGCTGAAAGCAATGTGCGACCACCTCGTCACTTGGCCGGCGCCCAAGGCACTGCCGCGCTGGACGCGCGCCGTGGACCTGCTTCGCGCCACGCCGGCCAACGTGGCCAACGACGCCACCGCCGCCGCGCGCCGCACCGTGGCCCGCCTGCTGGACGAACAGGATTTCGACGTGGTGGTCTACGACTTCGTGCACGCCGCCGTATTGCGCCCGGCGCACACGAAAAGCCGGGCCCGCACCGTGTGCTTCACCCACAACGTGGAAGCCGAGATTTTCGAGCGCCACGCCAAGACCGCCGAAGGCCCGCTGATGCGCCGCATGTGGGCCTCGCAGGCCGCCAAGATGCGCCGCTACGAAGGCCAGGCGCTGCGCGACTTCGA
>JAYVBO010000078.1:0-10218 GCA_043750435.1 Betaproteobacteria bacterium
TGGAACCTGCACGCGCTGGCCCAGGCGCTGATGCCCTTGATCAATGACAGCGACGCTGCGCTGGCCGCGCTGGAGCCCTACAAAACGCTCTTCCCGCAGTTGCTGCTGGACACCTGGCGCGCCAAGCTGGGCCTGCGCTTTGACGCCGCGCGGGAGAACGCCAGCGAACGCGAAGCCGACCGCTTGCTGGCCGACGGCCTGCTGCGCCTGATGGCCCAGGACCGCGCCGACTTCACCATCACCTTTCGCCGCCTGGCCGGCTTCAGCACCGCGCCCGGTGCCGCAAACGGCGCGCTGCGCGACCTGTTCATCGACCGCGACGCCTTCGACGCCTGGGGCCGGCTTTACGCCGAACGCCTGCGCGCGGAGCACAGCGTTGACGCAGAACGCGCCTTGCGCATGAACCGCATCAACCCCAAATTCGTGCTGCGCAACCACCTGGCCGAAACGGCCATTGAAACCGCCCGCAACGGCGACTTCAGCGAAGTGCAGCGCCTGCTGAAAGTTCTGCAGCAGCCCTACGACGAACAGCCTGAATCCGAGGCCGACGCCGGCTTTCCGCCCGACTGGGCGACCCACCTGGAAGTGTCCTGCTCATCATGACAAGCAACCGCCCCCACCCCCACGACGACCCGCAATACGCGGTCCACAAGACCGACGCCGAATGGCGGGCCGAACTGAACCCCATGCAATACCAGGTGGCGCGCCACGCGGCCACCGAACGCGCCTTCAGCGGCGAATACTGGGACACCTTCAAGCCCGGCCAATACGACTGCGTGGGGTGCGGCACACCGCTGTTCAAGTCGGACAGCAAATTCGACGCCGGCTGCGGTTGGCCCAGCTATAGCGAACCCATCAACAGCACGGTGGTCGAACGCGTGCGCGACGCCAGCCACGGCATGGTGCGCGTGGAAGTGCGCTGCAACCAATGCGGCAGCCACCTGGGCCATGTCTTCAATGACGGCCCCACGCCCACCGGCGAGCGCTTCTGCATCAACTCGGCTTCCATCGCTTTCAAGCCCGAAGCCCTCAAGCCCGGATCCAAGGCATGACGGCAGATGACATTCAGGGCCTGCTGCAAGCCGCGCTGGCCCCCACCAGCCTGCAGGTGCAAGACGACAGCCACCTGCACGCAGGCCACGCAGGCGCCACGGAAGGCCGGCACTTTTCAGTGCAGATCAGCAGCGGTCGCTTCACCGGTTTGAGCCGGGTCGCCCGGCACCGCCTTGTGTATGATTCTTTGGGTTCCCTGGCCGCTCAAGGCGTGCATGCCCTGGCCATCGTGGCGCGGGCGCCGGGTGAATCCTGATCACACGGCTGCCCACTCTGCCACTCTGCTTTTGTCCGCAGCTCCATCACCAGCCGCCCCAACCCGGTCATGCGCCGGTAAAGCGGCTTACACCCCAGAAAGTCCCCTGTTCATGAAGCTGATGACCCCTGCCGCCCGTTCGGCCCTGGCTGTTGCCCTCACAGTTGCGCTGATGCCGCTGTCGGCTTCGGCCCAGAACCTTGCCACCGTCAACGGCAAAGCCGTCCCCAAGGCCCGTGTTGACGCACTGCTGCAGCAAGCCGCACGCGGCGGCCAGCCCGTCACACCCGAGATGCAGGCCCAGGCCCGCGACCAGGTTGTGCTGCGCGAGATCTTCGTGCAGGAAGCCACCAAGCGCGGCATGGCCGCCAACAAGGATTTTGCTGACCAGATGGAGCTGGCCAAGCAAAGCATCCTGATCCGCGAACTGTTCGAGGACTTCAAGAAGAAGAACCCCGTCAGCGACGCCGAAGCCAGGGCCGAATACGACAAGTTCAAGGCCCAGGCCACCGGCACCGAGTACCGCGCCCGCCACATCCTGGTGGACAAGGAAGAAGACGCCAAGGCGCTGATCGCCCAGATCAAGGCCGGCGCCAAGTTCGAAGACCTGGCCACCAAGAGCAGCAAGGACACCGGCTCAGCACAGAACGGCGGCGACCTGGACTTCGCCAAGCCCGAGTCCTATGTGCCCGAATTCGGCGGCGCGCTGACCAAGCTGAAGAAAGGCGAGATGACCGACACGCCGGTGAAGAGCCAGTTCGGCTATCACATCATCCGCCTGGACGACACCCGCGACGCGTCTTTCCCGGCCTTCGACGACGTCAAGGCCCAGATCAAACAGCGCATCGAACAGGTCAAGATGCAAGGCTTCCAGGAAGAGCTGCGCACCAAGGCCAAGACCGACTACAAGTTCGTCGCGAAATAGGGCCCCCAACCTCGCTCGCGCTCGCTGCCCCCCGAGGGGGGTGCTCCGTCACTGCCAGGGAGACCCTGGCAGGACTTCGAGCTGGATGTGTCGCTCACAGGCCGCTTTCGCGGCCTGTTTTGCTTTTTTCGCTTTCAGGGCATCAGCACGGTGCAGCCTGTGGTCTTGCGCGCTTCCAGGTCGCGGTGGGCCTGGGCCACTTCGGCCAGCGGGTAGCGCTGGTCGATGCGGATCTTCACCGCGCCGCTCAGCACCACGGCGAACAATTCGTCGGCCATCTGCTGGTTGGTCTCGCGCGTGGCGATGTGGGTGAACAGCGTTTGCCGCGTCACGTAGAGTGAGCCCTTGGGGCCCAGCATGCCCGGCGCAAACGGCGCCACAGGGCCGGATGCGTTGCCGAAGCTGGCCATCAGGCCGAAGGGGCGCAGGCAGCTCAGGCTGCCTTCCCAGGTGTCCTTGCCGACCGAGTCGTAGACCACCTTCACACCCTTGCCGCCGGTGATTTCTTTGACCCGCGCGGCGAAGTCTTCTTTCGAGTAGTCGATGGCGTAAGCCGCGCCGTGGGCCAGCGCCAGCGCGCACTTGGCGGCGCTGCCGGCGGTGCCGATCAGTTGCAGACCCAGCGCTTTCGCCCACTGGCAGGCGATCAGGCCGACGCCACCGGCTGCCGCATGGAAGAGCACGAAGTCCCCCGGTTCCAGGCCTTCCACGGGCCGTGTGCGCTTCAGCAGGTATTGCGCCGTCAGGCCCTTCAACATCATGGCCGCACCGGTTTCGAAGCCGATGCCGTCGGGCAGCTTGCAAACGTTTTTGGCCGGCATCACGCGGGCTTCGCTGTAGCTGCCCGGCGGGTTGCTGGCGTAGGCCGCGCGGTCGCCGATCTGCAGGTGGGCGACACCCGCGCCGACGGCTTCGACGATGCCCGCGCCCTCCATGCCCAGGGTCAGCGGCAGCGGGTTGGCGTACAGGCCGGTGCGCTGGTAGACGTCAATGAAGTTCAGGCCGCAGGCGTGGTGGCGGATGCGGATTTCGCCGGGCCCCGGCTCACCCACGGGCAGGTCGACAAGTTGCAGTTGTTCGGGGCCGCCGAAAGCGGTGATCTGGATGGCGCGTGGCATGGTGTCTCCTGCGGGGTTGATGGGGCGGACGCGAGGTTAAGCCCAGTCACGCGGCTGTGCTGTCACCTCGGGTTAAGCCCTGCTTTCATGGCACGATGCCGCTGAACCATGAAGCGCCTGATGCAAGCCCCCAACCTCGCCTTGGCCACCCTTTGGGTGGACCAGTTGCTGGCGGCCGGCATAGCCGCCAACGTGCAACGCGCCTATGCCAGCGGCATCGTCGGCGAAATACCGCCCGACCAGGCTTTGCCCGAGATCTGGGTCGCTGACGCCGGCGATCACCACCGCGCCACCGCCGTGTTGCACGAACTGCGCCACCGCCCTGCGCGCCACTGGCTGTGCCACGGCTGCGGCGAGAACGTCGACGGCCCCTTCGACCAGTGCTGGAACTGCGGCGCCATGGCCCCCATGCCGGCATGAAGTTGACCCCGCGCCTGCTGGCGCTGCTGACCCTGCCGCCGCTGCTGTGGGCCGGCAATGCCGTGGTGGGCCGCGCCATGGTGGGCCAGGTGCCGCCGCTCACGCTGAACCTGCTGCGCTGGACGCTGGCCGCGCTGATCCTGCTGCCGCTGGGCTGGCGCGCGCTGCGGCCGTGGTCGCGCGTCGCCCAGCGTTGGCGCTATCTGATGGCCGTCGGCCTGTTCGGCGTGGGCCTGTTCAACGCCTTGCAATACCTGGCGCTGGTGACGTCCAGCCCGCTGAACGTGACGCTGGTGGCGGCTAGCATGCCGGTCTGGATGCTGGCGGTGGGCGCGCTGTTCTTCCACGAAAAGCCGCGGCCGCAGCAATTGCTGGGCGCGGCGCTGGGCTTGGGCGGCGTGTCCGTGGTCATCGCCCGCGGCGCCTGGCAGCGGCTGCTGACGGTGCAATTCGTGCCGGGCGACTTCTACATCCTGCTGGCCGTCATCGGCTGGGCCTTCTACAGCTGGCTGCTGGCCCGGCCGCCGGCCCACATGTTGGGTGCGCAGCGCCCGCGTGCCGACGAAGGCTGGGACTGGGCCGGCCTGCTGCTGGTGCAGACCCTGTTCGGCCTGGTGGCGGCGGGCGTGTTCAGCGCCGGCGAACAACTGGCTGGCGCCGCGCCCATACGCTGGAGCCTGCCCGTAGTCGGCGCCCTGCTGTATGTGTCGCTGGCGGCGTCCATCCTGGCCTACCGCTGCTGGGGTCTGGGTGTGGCCGAAGGCGGCCCGGCGCTGGCCGCCTTCTTCAACAACCTGACGCCGCTGTTCGCCGCCCTGCTGTCAGCCGCCCTGCTGGGCGAAGCGCCCCAGCCGTTTCACGCACTGGCCTTTGCGCTGATCGTCGGCGGCATCGCGGTCAGCATGTGGCGGCCGCGGGCTCAGAACGCCCCTGGGAAATCAGGCGGCCAGGGACGTCAAAACGCCCCTGGGTAAGCCCCACCGTCCAGCAAGAAGTTCTGCCCGGTGACGAAGCCGGCCTGCGCGCTGCAGACGAAGGCGCAGAAGGCGCCGAATTCTTCGGCGGTGCCGAAGCGGCGGGCTGGCGACAGCAGTTTGCGGGCTTCGGCAATGGCCTCGATGGGCTGGCCGCTTTTCTGCGCCGCGCCGGCCATCGTCACCTTCAAACGGTCGGTGTCGAAGGCGCCGGGCAGCAGGCCGTTGAGGGTGACGTTGCGCGAAGCCAGCTTGGGCTGGCGCGCCAGGCCGGCGACGAAGCCGGTCAGGCCGGAACGCGCGCCGTTACTCAGGCCCAGGATGTCGATGGGCGCCTTCACCGCGCCCGAGGTGATGTTGACGACGCGCCCGAAGCCGCGCTCGGCCATGCCGTCCACCGTGGCCTTGATCAGTTCGATGGGGGTCAGCATGTTGGCGTCCAGCGCCTTGATCCAGGCCTCGCGGTCCCAATTGCGGAAGTCGCCAGGCGGCGGGCCGCCAGCGTTGTTGACGAGGATGTCCACCTGCGGGCAGGCCGCCAACGCGGCCGCACGGCCTTCGGGCGTGGTGATGTCACCGGCCACGGCCACCACCTGCACGCCCGGTGCTGCCAGGGCGCGCAACTCAGCGGCCGTGGCTTCCAGGGCTTCAACGCCGCGCGCGGTGATGACCACGTTCACACCCTCTTGTACCAGCGCCTGCGCGCAACCCTTGCCCAGGCCCTTGCTGGCCGCACACACCAGCGCCCAGCGCCCTTTGATACCCAAGTCCATGTCTTGCTCCTTGTTGATTGAATTCGTCTTTGAGTTGTCGCTCAGCGGGCGCGGGCCAACAGCCACACGCCGCTCAGCACCAGCAGCGTGCCGGCGGCGATCCAGCCGTTCAGCGGTTCGCCCAGCACGGCGACGCCCATGGCGATGGTCGAGATCGGGCCGATCATGCCGGTTTGCGCCGTCACCGTGGCGCCCACGCGCTCGATGGCCATCATCACCATCACCACCGGCGCGAAAGTGCACAGCGTGGCGTTGAGCAGCGACAGCCCAATGACTTCAGGCGCCACCCAGGCCGCCGACAAAGGCCGCAGCACCAGGAACTGCGCGATGCAGAACACGCAGGCCACGGCCGTGGCCCAGCCGGTCAGGCGCAGCGCACCCAAGCGACCCACTTCTTTGCCGCTGAAGACGAGGTACACCGCATAGGCCATGGCACTGCCGAAGACCAGGGCCGCGCCCAGCACGGTGTCCGGGCCGATCAGGCGTATCTCATGCCCGAATACCAGCAACACGCCCGCGTAGCTGACCGCCAGCGCCAGCAACTGGCGCGGCGCCGTGCGTTGCCGGTGCAGCAGCACGCCCATGGCCAGCACCAGGGTCGGGTTGAGGTAGAGGATCAGCCGTTCCAGGCTGGCGCTGATGTACTGCAGGCCGGCGAAGTCCAGAAAGCTGGCCAGGTAGTAGCCGCTGAACCCCAGGCCGGTGACCACCGCCAGGTCGCGCCGCGTCAGCGCCGGCTTGCCGCGCCCCGCCCACCACGCCAGGCCCACGAACAGCGGCAGCGCGAAGAGCATGCGGTACATGATGAGGGTGACCGCATCCACGCCATGCCGGTAGGCCAGCTTGACGATGATGGCCTTGCCTGAAAAAGCGATGGAGCCGGCCGCCGCCAACGCCAGACCGGCGCCGCGTGCAGGCGAACTCAATACCCCGCAGCCTGCCCGTCGCGACGCGGGTCGCTGGCCGCCGCATAGCCTTCGACAGCCGGGTCACCCAGCCCGCCATCGGGCTTGACCAGCCGCCAGATGAACTGGCCGGCGCCGTAGTCCTGGTAGCTGTCGTCAAAGCCCTGCACCACGTGGCCCAGATCGCGCAGACCTTGCGCGGTGGCCGGGTCGAAGCCAGGTTCGCAGTTCAGCAGGCCGGCGTTCCAGCGCCAGCGCGGCGCGTCGCAGGCGGCTTGCGGCTGCTGCTGGTAGTCCAGCATGCGCACCACGGTTTGCATATGGCCCTGCGGCTGCATGTCGCCACCCATCACGCCGAAGCTCATCTGCGGCTGGCCGTCTTTCGTCATGAAGGCCGGGATGATGGTGTGGAAAGGCCGCTTGCCGGGGCCGACGAGGTTGTCGCTGCTGCGGTCCAGCGTGAAGCCGTGGCCGCGGTTCTGAAGGCTCAGGCCATAGCCCGGCACCACGATGCCCGAGCCGAAGCCCATGTAGTTGCTCTGGATAAAGCTGACCATCATGCCGCTCTCGTCGGCCGCCGTGAGGTAGATGGTGCCGCCCTGCGGGCCGTGGCCGGGGCCGAAGTCTTGTGCGCGCTTCGGGTCGATCAGCTTGGCGCGGCTGGCCAGGTAGCTGTCGTCCAGCATCTGCTCAGCCGCCATGCGCATGGTCCTGGGTTCGGCGACGTATTTGTAGACATCGGCGAAGGCCAGCTTCATGGCTTCGATCTGCAGGTGCTGCGAAGCGATGCCGTCCACCGGCAGGCTGGCCACGTCGAATTTGTCCAGGATGCCCAGCGCGATCAGCGCCGCGATGCCCTGCCCGTTGGGCGGGATCTCGTGCACCGTGTGGCCGCGGTAGTCGCGCTGTATGGGCGTGACCCATTCGGGGCGGTAGTCCGCGAAGTCCTTGGCCGTCATCACGCCGCCGTTGGCTTTCGCATGCGCTTCGGCAGCCGCCGCCACTTCACCACCGTAGAAGGCCTCACCGCTGGTCAGCGCGATCAGGCGCAAGGTGCGCGCGGCCTCTTCAAACGTGAAACGCTCACCGACCTTGGGCGCGCGGCCGCGCGGCATGAAGGCCTGGGCCCAGCCGGCTTGCGAATTGACCTCGTCCAATGCCGCAGCGGCCTGCCACTTGCCCTGCACGATGACCGGCACGGCATAGCCGCGCTCGGCAATCTCGATGGCCGGGGCCATCAAGTCGGCAAAAGGCAGCTTGCCAAAGCGTTCGTGCAACGCCACCCAGCCGGCCACGGCGCCCGGCACGGTGACCGAATCCCAACCGCGCTTGGGCGGCGTCTTGGCGTCGGGGCCGTACTTCTTGCTGAAGTACTCGGGCGTCCAGCCCTGCGGCGCGCAGCCGCTGGCGTTCAGGCCATGCAGTTCCTTGCCGTCCCACAGGATGCAGAAAGCGTCGGAACCCAAGCCGTTGCTGCAGGGCTCGACGATGGTCATGGCCGCCGCCGTGGCGATGGCGGCGTCCACCGCGTTGCCGCCGTTCTGCAGCATGCGCAGGCCGGCCTGCGCGGCCAGCGGGTGCGAGGTGGACACGACGTTGCGGGCGAAAACGGGCGAGCGGCGGCTGGCGTAGCCGGTGCTCCAGTCAAATGCATGCTTCATGATGGATCGCGGTGAGTGTGTTGGGCTGAGCTTCGAGTATCGCCGTGCCCGTCGGCCACATAGCGGCGCAGCACGGGTGGCTCGCTGCCGATGTGGAAGCCCAGGCGCCGCCCGCGCAGTTCGGCGTCAAAGGCGGTGAAGCGTTCCAAGCGGCGCTGGTGCTCGAGCCAGTTTTCATCGACGAAATATTCGATGTAGCGGCCCGGCAGGGCCACGTCACGAAAGAGCCCCCACGACAACGCGCCTTGCCGCAAACGGGCGCGGCGGGTGCGCTGCATCACTTCGGTGAAGGCGTCGGCCTGCGCCGGGTCAATCTGGTATTCCAGGGTCACCATCACCGGGCCTTCTTCGGGCCCAACGGCATAGGCCGGTTCGGGTGCCGTGTTGATCACGGCCGGCGTGAAGTCCGGGCTGCCCCCGCCTTCCACCGTCAGCCGACGCGTGGCCACCAGCACCAGCACGCCGAAGCCGGCCGCCGCCAGCACGGCACCCTTCACGCTCGTCCAGGCGGCCACCTGGCCCCACAGCACCGAACCCGCTGCCGAGCCGCCCATCAGCGCCATCTGGTAGATGGCCATGCCGCGCGCGCGCACCCAGTTGGGCATGGCTACCTGGGCCGCGACGGTCAGCGAATTGGCCACTGAGATCCAGGCCATGCCGATGATGACCATGGCCGGCAGGGCGACCCAGATCTCGGGCACCAGCACGATCAGGCAGGACATGGCAGCGTGGATCAAGGTGCCGCCCAGCACGAATTGGTCGCGGTTGAAACGCTCACGCAGGCGGGGGAAGTACAGCGCCGCCACGATGGCCCCGGCGCCCACACAGGACAGCATCACCGTGAAGGTGCCCGCACCGCCGCCATGCAGGGTGCGCGCCACCAGCGGCAGCAAGGCGGTGAGCGCTGTGGCCTGCAGGAAGAACAGGAAGATGCGCAGCAAGATGATCTTCAGGCGCGGCGACTGCATCGCGAAGTTCATGCCCGTGCGCATGGCGCCGAAAAAGCGCTCACCCGGTAGCGTGCTGGCACGCGACTCGCTCTTCCAGCGCAGGATGAGCACAAAGGCCACGCCGGCCAGCAGCGTGTTCAGCACAAACACTGCCGCCGGGCTGAAGGCCGCCAGCAGCGCACCCGCCAGCACCGGGCCGATGACGCGCGACAAATTCATCGCGATGCCGTTCAGGGCCAGCGCGGCCGGCAATTCGCCCCGGCTGACGATGCTGGGCACGATGGCCGCGAACACCGGCCAGCGCAAAGCCAGGCCGATGCCATTGCTGAAGGTCAGCAACAACAACACGGGTGCGGTCAGCATGCCAGCCAGCGACAGGCCGGCCAAGACGACCGCGTTCAGCGACACCCACAACTGCGTGGCCGCAAAGTAACGCCGCCGGTCCAGGATGTCGGCCAGCGCGCCGCTGGGCAGGCCCAGCAGGAACACCGGCAAGGTGGACGCCGTTTGCACCATCGCCACCATCACCGGGCTGGTGGTCAACGTGGTCATCAGCCAGGCGGCCGCCACGTCGTTCATCCACATCGTCATGTTGGCCGCCAGCCAGGCGAACCACAGGCCGCGGAAGACGGTGCCTTGCAGGGGCAACAGAGCGGCAGGTAAAGGCATGCGGCGAGGCTAACCCAACAAGAAAAAGGGCCCCGACTTGCGGGGCCCCGGAACCGATTTGCCGTTCAGCCGGATCAGTCTTCCGTGAACGCAACCTCGCGCTTGCTCTTGATCGAAGGCAGCATCACCACCACGATCATCAGCAAGGCCGCCACCAGCAGGCCGGCTGACAGCGGACGGGTCATGAAGGTGGTCCAGTCACCGCGTGACAGCAGCAAGGCGCGGCGCAGGTTCTCTTCCATCATCGGCCCGAGGATGAAGCCCAGCAGCAATGGCGCCGGTTCGCAGCCCAGCTTGTAGAAGGCGTAGCCCACCACCGCGAACAGGGCACCGGCGTAGACGTCGAAGGAGCTGTTGTTCAGGGTGTACAGGCCGATGCTGCAGAACACCATGATGGCCGGGAACAAGAAGCGGTAAGGCACGGTCAACAGCTTGATCCAGATGCCGATCAGCGGCAGGTTCAAGATGACCAGCATCGCATTGCCGACCCACATGCTGGCGATCAGGCCCCAGA
>JAYVBO010000079.1:0-1881 GCA_043750435.1 Betaproteobacteria bacterium
CCTGGTCGGCCGTGCTGGACGTGCTGGCTTTCTACCAGGAGCGCATCGCCAACGAAAACTACCTGCGCACCGCCACCGAACGCCGTTCGGTGCTGGAACTGGCACGCAGCATCGGCTACGAATTGCGGCCCGGCGTGGCGGCTTCGGTGCGCCTGGCCTTCACGCTGGAAACCGCGCCCGGCGCGCCGCTGGCCGCGCGCATAGACGCCGGCACCGCCACCCAAAGCGTGCCCGCGCAAGACGAAGCGCCGCAGGTCTTCGAGACCCTGGAAACGCTGGACGCACGCGCCGCGTGGAACGCGCTGGCGGTGGTGCACGCCATGCCCGCCGCGCCGTACTGGGGTGGCCGCACGCTGTGGCTGGCGGGGCAGAACACGCGCTTGCAGCCGGGCGACGCGCTGCTGGTGGTGGGCGACGAACGGGCCAAAGACGCAGGCAACGAAAACTGGGATTTCCGCCGCGTCGCGCGCGTGCTGGTGCTGCCGCCCGACACGCCCAGCGCCGACCCGCTGGCCGGCACCACCATCGTCACGCTGGACCGCGGCCTGGGCAGCGTCGCCCCGTCAACCCAACCGGCCGCAGTCCACCCGCGCTGCTACGCGCTGCGCACCCGCGCCAGCCTCTTCGGCCAGGCCGCGCCCGACTGGCGCGCCATGCCGGTCAGCCTGCGCGCGGCGACGCTGGGGTCCGACGACCCGGCCGACGCCAGCATCGTGGCCCACCCGCAATGGCCGGGCTACACCATCGCTGAGGTGTCCAACTGGCCGAAAGAAGGCGCGGTGCCCAGCGACAAGCCGGTGCACCTGGACGCCGCCTACCCGCGCATCCTGGCCGGCAGCTGGCTGGTGTTGTCCGTTCCCGGCTACGACGAGTTGTATGCCGTGCTGGACACCCGCGACGACGGCCGCAGCGCCTTCACGCTCAGCAGCAAGACCACGCGTTTGACCCTGCGCGGCGAACAACTCGGCGAGATCTTCAACAGCCGCCTGCGCGACACGGCGGTGCACGCCGAATCGGTGGAACTGCCCTGGGCGCTGCGGCCGGTGTCGGGGCTGATCAGCGGCAAGTTGTTGATGCTGGACAGCCTGCAGACCGACTTGCCCGACGACCGCTGGCTGGCGCTGAGTGGACACACGCTGGACGCTGGCAATCCGGCCACTCACCTCGCCTGGAAGCGCCTGCAAGCCGGCGACGCGCTGGCGGCGGTGCAGGTGGCGCTGCAGCCGCCCGGCAACAGCGCCAACGCCAGCGCGACCTTGACCTTCCTGGACGGCGAAGTCTTCAAGGTGCCGCTGCAAGCCGTCAGCGAAGTGGTGCAACTGCGCCACGCCACCGTGGTCGGCGTGCACACGCAGCTAGAGCTGCAGACCGAACTGAGCCAGCACTATTTGCCCGCCACGCTGCGCATCAACGCCAATGTGGTGGCCGCCAGCCACGGCGACAGCCAGCAGCGCAACATCCAGCCCGAGGTACTGGGCAGTGGCGACGGTGCCGCCGCGCTGCAGCGTTTTGAGCTGCGCGGCAAGCCGCTGACCCACGTCAGCGCGGCCACGCCGTCGGGCACCCGCAGCAGCCTGGAAGTGCGGGTGGACGACGTGGCCTGGCCGCAGGTCGCGCGCCTGTCCGACCTGGGCCCGGCCGAGCGGGGCTACATCGCGCGGCAGGCCGATGACGGCACGGTCAGCGTGCTGTTCGGCGACGGTGTTCAGGGCCAGCGCCTGCCCAGCGGGGTGATGAACCTGAAGGCGCGCTACCGCGTGGGCATCGGCCTGGCTGGCAATGTGGCGGCCGGGCAGATCAGCCAAATGCGCGCCCGCGCCTTGGGCGTGAAGGAGGTGACCAATCCGCTGCCGGCAGCCGGCGCCGCCGACCCCGAAGCGC
>JAYVBO010000080.1:0-4410 GCA_043750435.1 Betaproteobacteria bacterium
CTGGGCCTGGCGCTGCGCGGCGTGGCCAGCAGCGCCATCGACCTCAGCGACGGCCTGGCCGGCGACCTCGGGCACATCCTGCAGCGCTCGGGCGTGGGCGCCACGGTGAACGCCGACGCGCTGCCGCGCAGCGCCATCCTGGCCGCGCAAACGCTGGCGCTGCAACACGAATGTGGGGTGGCCGGCGGCGACGACTACGAACTGCTGTTCACCGCCCCACGCGCGCACCGCGAGGCCGTGCTGGCCGCCGGCCGCGCCGCCCGCGTGGCGGTGACGCGCTGCGGCGCCATCGAAGCGCAGCCCGGCCTGCGCGTGGTCGATGCTGACGGCCAAGCGCTGGCCCGCTCCTTCAAGGGCTACGACCACTTCGCCTGATGGACACCGACTCCGCCTTGCCGCCTGTACGCCCCACCGCCGCCTTCATGCTGCGCCACCCCGCGCACTGGATAGCGCTGGGCTTTGGCAGCGGCCTGTCGCCCAAGGCGCCGGGCAGTGTGGGCACGCTGTGGGGCTGGGTGTCTTTCCTGGTCCTCAGCCACTGGCTCGGCGCCGCGCAGTGGGGCTGGCTGATCGCCGCCTCACTGCCCGTCGGCTGGTGGGCCTGCACGGTCACCGCGCGCCACCTGCGCATCGCCGACCCGGGCGCCATCGTGTGGGACGAAATCATCGCCATCTGGATCATCCTGTGGCTGCTGCTGCCCGCCGGCTTCTGGATGCAGGCCCTGGCCTTCGGTCTGTTCCGCTATTTCGACGCCGCCAAGCCCGGCCCCGTGGGCTGGGCCGACCGCCTGTGCAAATTGCAGCCCGGCCAGGCCATCGGCTGGTGGCAGGGCTTCGGCATCTTGTTCGACGACCTGGTGGCAGCCGGCTGCACGCTGCTGGTCTTGGCCCTGGGGGTGCGCCTGTGGGGTTGATGGACTTGATGGACTTCGAACCCGCCGTGCTGCAACTGGCCGACGCGCTGCGCGCACGCGGCTGGCGCATGGCCACCGCCGAGAGCTGCACCGGCGGCCTGATTGCCGCCGCTTGTACCGCCGTGGCCGGTTCCAGCGACTGGTTCGAACGCGGCTTCGTGACCTACAGCAATGCGGCCAAGCAAGCCCTTCTGGGCGTGCCCGAGGCCCTGCTGGCGGCCCACGGCGCGGTCAGCCGCGAAGTGGCGCTGGCCATGGCACTGGGCGCGCTGCAACACGCGCCAGTGCAGCTGGCGGTGGCCGTCACCGGCATTGCCGGGCCGGGCGGCGCGGTGCCGGGCAAGCCGGTGGGCACGGTGTGGCTGGCCTGGGCCACAGCGGCTGGCGCACACGCCGAATTGCTGCAGCTGCCGGGCGACCGCAGCGCCGTGCGCGCGGCCACAGTGCAAGCCGCGCTGCAGCGGCTGATGGCTGCGGCCGTCTGAAGGCCGGCGCATGAAGATCTTGCTGTGCGGCGACCTGAACGCCGCCGAGCACCCGCTATGGCTGGCCGCGCTGGCGGCCGCCATGCCCGAAGCGCAATGGCTGGACCTGGACGCCGCGCGGCGCGAGCCGGCTGCGGTGCAAGCCGCCGTTGTCGCCAACCCCGCGCCGGGCAGCCTGCAGGGCCTGCCGAACTTGCGCTTGATTCAAAGCCTGTGGGCCGGCGTGGACCGCCTGCTGGCCGACGCCACCGTGCCCGCCGGCGTGCCGCTGGCGCGCATGGTCGACCCGGCCATGAACGCCGCCATGGCCGAGACCGCGCTGTGGGCCACGCTGGCCCTGCAGCGCGGCTTTTTCGCCTATGCACAACAGCAGCATGCCGGGCGCTGGCGGGTGCTGCCGCAGCGCCTTGCCAGCGAAGTGCGGGTGCTGGTGCTCGGCCGCGGCGAAATGGGCCGCGCAACAGCGCTGCGCCTCGCTGCACAAGGCTACACGGTGCGCGCCTGGCGGCGTGACGGCACGCCACTGCCGCGCCTGCTGGCCGAGACCGACATCGCCATCAACCTGCTGCCGCTGACCGCCGAAACACGCGGCCTGCTGGACGCCGCCTTTTTCGCCGCCCTGCCCGCAAAGTCCGCCGTGGTCAACCTGGCGCGCGGCGCGCATGTGGTCGACGCCGACCTGCTGGCCGCGCTGGACAGCGGCCACCTGCGCCACGCGGTGCTGGATGTGTTTCACCAGGAACCGCTGCCGGCCGGCCACCCGTATTGGCAGCACCCGAAAGTGACCGTGCTGCCCCACGCCGCCGCACAAACCGACCCACGCAGCGCCGCCACGGTGGCCGTGCGCAACCTGCGGGCGGCGCGTGACGGCGGCGTGTTGCAGCACCTGGTCGAACGCCAGCGCGGCTACTGAGCGGCAGCACCTGGCAGCCGCGACCCACCGCGGTGAACTACTGCAGCGCCAGCACCCGCCTGGCGCCCGCCTTCGGCGGCGTGCTGCGCTGGGCATCGACGGCCATCAGCGCCAGCCGGCGCAGGGCGGCCCATGGGTCGTGCGGCCACTCGGGGTGCTTCAGGCCTTTGACGATGCCGTCGCAGATGCTGGCGGCGTCCAGCAGGTGGGCCAGTTGGTGGTCGGCCAGCGCCGGCAGCACGCGCTCGAAGAGCTTTTCCTTCAGGCCCCAGACGCGCGCTTCTTTCAGCGCCATCGGGATGGGCTTGCCGTCGTCCAGCGCGGCGCGGGCGCGGCCCAGGGCGCGCAAGTCTTCGGCCAGCGTCCAGTGCACCAGCACGGCGGCTTCGCCTTCGGCCTGCAGGCCGTCCAGCATGCGCAGGGTGCGCGCCACCTGGCCGGTCCACAGCGCTTCGGCCAGCTTGGTGATGTCGTAACGGGCCACGTTCAGCACCGCCGCTTCAATCTGCTCGAAAGTCAGTTCGCCGGGCGGGTGCAACAAAGCCAGTTTCTGCAATTCCTGGTGCGCGGCCAGCAAGTTGCCTTCCACACGGTCGGCAAAGAAAGCCAGCGTGCGCACGCCTTCTTCGCCGGCCATCGCCTTCTGGCCCTGGCGCGCCAGGCGCTGGGCCAGCCAGGCCGGCAGCAGCTTGCGGTCCAGCGTTTCCACGCGCAGCGTGATGCCACAGCTGTCCAGCGCGCCGAACCAGGCCGCCTTCTGCTGCTGGAAGTCGAGCCGGGGCAGTTGCACCAGGGTCAGCACCTCGCCCTGCAAACGGTCACAGACCTCGGCGCAGTAACGCTGCAGGGCTTCGGCGCCGTCCTTGCCGGGCTTGCCCGAAGGGATGCGGATTTCGATGAGCTGGCGCTCGGCGAACAGGCTCATGGCCTGCGCCGCGCCCAGCACGCCGCTCCAGTCGAAATGCGCGCCGCTGACGGTGAAAACCTTGCGTTCGCTGTAGCCCGCAGCCTTGGCCGCCGCGCGGATGGCGTCGGCGGCTTCCTGGGCCAGCAGCGGCTCGTCACCGTGGATGGTGTACAGCGGCTTCAGGCCGCGCCCTAGATGGGTTTCAAGCTGGTCAGGGCGAACTTGCATGCTTCGGTGGGCGCTGAAATCGAACTTGTCTAGACAAGCCTAGACATGGATGGCGGCCAAGCGGCGCAGTACCTGCGCCACCACGTCGTCCGTCATTTCACGGTAGAGGTCAGCCTCTTCACTTTCCTTGGCCAGGGCCTGCACTTCGGCGTAGTTCAGGTCGCGCTTCAGCAGCAGTTCCACGCGCGGGATCAGCTCGCGGCCCGACGGCGTGGTGGCTCGGAAATTGAACTTCAGCCGCAGTTGGAATTCACGCACCTGGGCCGCCGTGGTGGACACCACCACGCTCTTTTCGCGCAGGTCGTCCAGGGCGTGCAACACCACGTCGGCCTTGTCGGGCGACGGCAGTTCGCGCACCTGTTGCAGCAACTGCCGGCGCAGCGCTTCGGCCAGCGGCGAACGCGGCGCGAAGCCGGTCAGCGCGATGCTGCTGAAAGACAACTTCGCCGGGCGGCGCAATTCGAAGCCGCAGGCCGACAGGCCGAACGTCGTTGACGCCGCAGACGCCGCAAGCGCAGCCAACGCCGCTCGCCGGTGCAGGGCTTCAGACAACGACATTCACCAGCCGGCCCGGCACCACCACCACCTTCTTTGCCGATTTACCTTCGGCGAAGCGCAGGAATTCGGGCGAGGCCAGCGCCGCCGCCTCGATGGCGTGGCGGTCGGCGTTGGCCGGCACGCGGATGCTGCCGCGCAGCTTGCCGCTGACCTGCAGCACCAGTTCGATTTCGTCCTGCACCAGCGCGTCTTCATCCACCTGCGGCCAGGGCGCACGGGCGATGTCGCCATGCGCCGCGTCGTAGTGCAGGTCCACCCACAAGGCGTGGGCGATGTGCGGCGCGGCCGGGTACAGCGTGCGCAGCAGGATGCCGAAAGCTTCCTGCAAGGCCGCGTTGTCGCCCGCCGCATCGCCCAGCTTGGCGTCGTCGATGGCGTTGAGCATCTTCATCGCGCCCGACACCA
>JAYVBO010000081.1:0-1877 GCA_043750435.1 Betaproteobacteria bacterium
TCGTCCCAGGCCTGCACCGCAGCGAATTGCCCGGGCGGGATGCTGATGCGGCAGCCGAAGGCGCGCTGCAGCGCGGCGTTGCCGCCGCAGTGGTCAGCGTGCAAATGGGTGTTGACGATGCGGCGCAAGCCTTCGCCATTCAGCGCATGGCGCACCAGGGCCACGGTCTGTTCGGCGTGCAGCACGTAGCCGGCATCGACCAGCACCGCACCGGCGCCGCCTGTTGCCCGCACGTCGGCATCACCGTGCAGCAGCACATTGTTGGACGACAGCCAGCCGCGTTCGAAGACCGTCATGCCTTGCAGGGCGTCAGCGGCATGCTTCATCGGGTGGAGGGCAGGGCAGGCATGAGCAGGGATTCTGCCCGAGTGCCGTCCGCTGCGAGCTACCATCGGCCACCAGAAGTAAGGGGCTGTGGCGGCGTGCCCAACGTGGCCGGCGGCCACCACCTACCGCGCAGACGAGGAGCCCGCCCCATGAAGCTGCTGTTCAAGTTCAACCTGATCTTCATCCTGGTCATGGCGCTGGGCGTGGCCATCAGCGGCACCATCAGCCGCAGCCTGCTGCAGGCGCAGGCCAAGGAAGAAGTGCTGGGCGGCGCGCGCTTGCTGATGGAGCAGGCCAGCGCGGTGCGGGCCTACACCTCGGGGCAGATTACCAAGTTGCTGGTCGAACAGATGAAGACCGAATTCCTGCCGCAGTCGGTGCCCAGCTATTCGGCCACCGAAGTGCTGGCCGCCGTGCAGGCCAAGCACCCTGAATATGGCTACAAGGAAGCCACCTTGAACCCGACCAACCCGCGCGACCGGGCAACGGGCTGGGAAGTCGACATCGTGAACAGTTTTCGCAACGACGCGAATTTGAAGGAATTCGTCGGCCAGCGCGACACGCCCTCCGGGCCGTCGCTGTATGTGTCACGCCCGCTGCGCATCACCGACGGCGCCTGCCTGCGCTGCCACAGCAGCGTCGAGGCCGCGCCGCCCACCATGGTCGCCAAATACGGCCCAGCCAATGGCTTTGGCTGGCAACTGGGCGAGGTCATCGGCGCGCAGGTGGTGTCGGTGCCCATGGCCTTGCCGCTGCAGCGCGCCGATCAGGCCTTCAAGCTGTTCATCGGGTCGCTGATCGGCGTGTTCGTCGTCGTCGGCCTGGTGCTCAATGTGATGATCTGGTACGTGGTCGTGCGGCCCGTCACCCAGCTGTCGGCGCTGGCCGACCGGGTCAGCCAGGGCGACCTGGCCGCCGCTGAATTCAACACCAGCAGCCGCGACGAAATCGGCACGCTGGCGGCTTCCTTCGCGCGCATGCGGACCAGCGTCGTTCAGGCGATGAAGATGCTGGAAAGCTGAGCGCAAGAGCGGCGACATGGCCCACCTGGAACAACTCGGCAAGTACCGCATCCTGGGCGTGTTGGGTGAGGGTGCCATGGGCGTGGTCTACCGCGGTTTCGACCCTGACATCCGCCGCGTGGTGGCGCTGAAAACCATACGCCGCGCCACCGGTGACGGCGCTGAATCGGCGGCGCAAAGTGCTGCCCGTTTCCGCAACGAAGCGCAGGCGGCGGGGCGGCTGATGCACCCCGGCATCGTTGGCGTGTACGACTTTGGTGATGACGGGCGCATGGCCTACATCGCGATGGAATACGTCGAAGGCCACACCCTGTCGGCCTACCTGGGGCAGCGGCTGCGCTTCGATGCGCTGGACACCGCCAGCATCGTGGCGCAGCTGCTGGACGGCCTGGGCCATGCCCACGAACACAAGGTCTGGCACCGCGACATCAAGCCGTCCAACGTCATCATGACGCGCAGCGGCCGCGTGAAGATCGCCGACTTCGGCATCGCCCGCACCGACGACACCGGCCTGACGCTGGCCGGCGG
>JAYVBO010000082.1:0-1877 GCA_043750435.1 Betaproteobacteria bacterium
CCGCCGTGGTGGCCTGCGCGGTGGTGGCGCGGCCCGACCCCAAGTGGGGCGAAACGCCGGTGGCCTATGTGGAACTGAATCCGGGTGCCGAGGTGACCGCCGCTGAACTGGTGGCGCACTGCAAAGGCCTGCTGGCCGGCTACAAGGTGCCGCGCGAAATTCGCTTCGAGGCCATCCCGAAAACCAGCACCGGCAAGATCCAGAAATTCCAGCTGCGCGAGCGCGCCAAGAGTGCTGCGGCCTTCGAGTGAACCTTCAAATCAAGGACCCCGACATGAGCGACACCGACCTGGTGCTGAGCACCCATGATGCACGCGGCGTGGTCACGCTGACGATGAACCGGCCCGCCGCCTACAACGCGCTGTCCGAAGGAATGCTGAGCGCGCTGCAGGCGGCGCTGGACCGCGTGGCGGACGACGAGCGCGCGCGTGTGGTCGTCATCGCTGCCGCCGGCAAGGCCTTCTGCGCTGGGCACGACTTGAAAGAGATGCGTGCCGAACCGTCGCAGGCCTACTACCAAGCCCTGTTCGCCCAGTGCGGCCGCATGATGCTGAGCATCCAGCAACTGCCGGTGCCAGTGGTGGCGCGGGTGCAGGGCATTGCCACCGCCGCCGGCTGCCAGTTGGTGGCCATGTGCGACCTGGCCGTGGCCGTGCGCGAGGCCCGCTTCGCCGTCAGCGGCGTCAACCTGGGGCTGTTCTGCAGCACACCCAGCGTGGCGCTCAGCCGCAACCTGGGGCGCAAGGCGGCCTTCGAAATGCTGGTGACGGGCGACTTCATCAGCGCCGACGAAGCCCTGGCGCGCGGCCTGGTCAACCGCGTGGTCGATGCCGAGCAACTGGACGCTGCGGTGGACGCGCTGGTGTCGCGCATCGCCGCCAAGCCGCGCGCGGCGCTGGCCCTGGGCAAGGCGCTGTTCTACCGCCAGCTGGAAACCGGCATTGCCGCCGCCTACGACGACGCGGCCACCACCATGGCCTGCAACATGATGGACGCCGACGCGCTGGAAGGCGTGCAGGCCTTCATCGACAAGCGGCCTCCGGACTGGCGCTGAGCCTGCACTTTGCAAGGAAACCCCATGACCGACCTGCCCCCCGTGTCCCCTATGCCCGCCACCCCTGACTCGCCATTCGAACTAGGCCTGGCCACGCGCAAGCAGGTCATGGGTGAAGACTTCGTCGCCCGCGCTTTCGCGGGGGCCACGGACTTCACCGCACCCATGCAGCAGCACATCACCCGCGCCGCCTGGGGCGACGTCTGGCAGCGCCCGGGCCTGGACCTGAAGACCCGCAGCCTGATCACCGTGGCCCTGCTAACGGCGCTGGGCAAGCAGCACGAACTGAAGGGCCATGTGCGCGGCGCCCTGAACAACGGCGTCACCGTGGCTGAATTGCAAGAGGTGCTGCTGCACGCGGCCGTCTACTGCGGCATTCCCACCGCCGTGGACGCTTTCCGCAGCGCCGCCGAGGTGGTGGACGCGCCGCCTGGCCGCTGAGCATACGGCCCGCACCCCAAGCTGCCACCCCGCCCAAGCCCAGCATGCTGCACAGCGCTTTCTACCGCTTCGTTCCCGTTGCCGACCCGGCCGCGCTGGCCGCATGCCTGCGCGGCTTGGCGGCCAACCTGCAGGGCAGCGTGGTGGTGGCGGCCGAAGGCATCAACGGCACGGTGGCCGGCAGCGAACCCGCCGTGGCGGCCTTTGAAGCCGCGCTGCAAGCCGACGGTTTGTTGGGCGGTGCGCTGCGCGGCATGGCCTTCAAGCGCAGCGCCTGCCGCACGCCGCCTTTCGGGCGCATGAAGGTCAGCGTCAAGCCCGAGATCGTGGCGCTGGGCCTGCCCGCCCAGCCCGGCGCTGTGGCCTTGCCGGCGCCCGATGA
>JAYVBO010000083.1:0-4405 GCA_043750435.1 Betaproteobacteria bacterium
GGGGTTGACCTTGTGCGGCATGGTCGACGAACCGACTTCGCCCGGCTTCACGCGCTGCTTGAAATAGCCCAGTGAGATGTAGCCCCAGACGTCGCGCGACCAGTCGATCAGCAGGGTGTTGGTCCGCGCCACGGCGTCGAACAACTCGGCCATGTAGTCGTGCGGCTCGATCTGGATGGTGTAGGGGTTGAAGCTCAGACCCAGGCGTTGTTCGACCACCTTGCGGCTGAAGGCTTCCCAGTCGAAACCGGGGTAGGCCGCGAGGTGGGCGTTGTAGTTGCCCACCGCGCCGTTCATCTTGGCCAGCAGCGGCACGGCCGCGATGCGCTGGCGCGCCGTGGCCAGTCGCGCCGCCACATTGGCCACTTCCTTGCCCACCGTGGTGGGGCTGGCGGTCTGGCCGTGGGTGCGGCTGAGCATGGGCAGGCCGGCGAAGGCGTGGGCCATCTCGGTCAGCTTGGCCTGCAGCTTGTCCAGTGCCGGCAGCAGCACGGTCTGGCGTGCCGCCTGCAGCATCAGCGCGTGGCTGGTGTTGTTGATGTCTTCGCTGGTGCAGGCGAAGTGCACGAATTCACCAGCGCGCTCGAGTTCGGGGTGGCCCTTGAAGCGCGACTTGATCCACATCTCGACGGCTTTGACGTCGTGGTTGGTGGTTTTCTCGATGTCCTTGATGGCCTGGGCGTCGGCCTCGCTGAAGCGCACGATCAGCGAACGCAGCAGGCCGCGGGCGGCTTCGCTGAGCGGCGCGAATTCGGTGAAACCGGCGTCAGACAGGGCCATGAACCACTCGACTTCGACCCGCACGCGGTGGTGCATCAAGCCGTATTCCGAGAGCAGGGGGCGCAGCGCGGTGACCTTGCTGGCGTAGCGGCCGTCCAGCGGCGAGAGGGCGGACAAGGGTGAAAAAGTCATCCCTGATTCTAGGCGGCGCCATTCCGGCGGTGGCGCCCGGAGCCCCCCGCGCTCGGGCGTGCCCGCCGGCTCGGTCAGGCCAGCATCGTCCACAACGCCAGCAGCGCCAGCACCACGCTGAGCACGATGCCGTAAACCAGCGAGACCAGCGCACCGCGCAGCCAGCGCGGCCAACGGCGCCCGCCGTAGACGCGCTTCATGGCCATGAAGGTGTAGACCGGGATGGCCATCGAGGCAGGTATGGACAGCCAGGGTGTGCCAGTGAAGACCAGCGCCATGGCCAGGAACCAGAAGCTGTGCACATGCAGCGCGAACACCAGATGCTCGGTGTAGCGCAGGCGGCGGTTGCGGTAGACCCAGTGCATCCACAGCGCGAAGCTGGGCAGCAGCACGAACATGGCGCCGCCCAGGTTGCCCAGGTAGCGGTCCTTGAAGTCTTCCACCTCGGCCGCGATGGCTTGGGGGTCGGTCGTCAGGCGGCGTTGCACCCGTTTGCAAACCCACGGCGGCACGCTGTTGCAGTAGAAAACGCCGTCCTTCATGCCGATGCCCTGGCCTTCGTCGCCCAGGCCCAGCACGGTGAAATTGCGCAGGTCCTGCGGCCGCTTCGCGCTGTCCAGCTTCAGATCGACCTGGACCGCATTGCCGACCGACCCCATCAGCCGCACGCCCAGCAGCACCACCACGCTGAGGGTCAGGTACAGGCGCAAGGGCAGCACATAGTGCTTGCGCCGGCCCGCCAGGTATTGCCGCGTCAGTTCGCCGGGCGTGAAGAGCAGCAGCTTCAGCGTGCGCCACATCGCGCCTTCGGTGCTGAAGTAGGCGCCGCCGAACTGCTGTGCGAAGTCGCGCAGCGTGGGCGGCCTGATCTGGGTTTCCTGGCCGCAGGCGGGGCAGAAGCGCGCGGCGGCGCGCGGGCTGCGGTCGGCCAGCGGTTCGCCGCAATTCAGGCAGGCGGTGGGCGGAGCGGCGGCGGGCGGCGGCAGGGGTCCGGGCAAAGGCATGCCGCCACGGTAGCGCATTGCTGCGCTGCAGAGCCGGGCGGCAGCGGCTCACAGAAGCTCAGCCCCGACGGCGGGCCGCCCAGGCGGCCACACCCAATGCCAGCCCAACCAGGGCCAGCGAGCCCGGCTCGGGCACGGCCGAACCCAGCGGGGTGGCGGGCGCCGCCACGCCGCTGTCGCGCAACACGATGTTGTCGAAGTAGGCGTCACCGGCCACGCCGCCCGAACCCGACCAGTCTTCAACCATCACCCGGATGGACCCCCCGATGGGCGAGTTGAAGGTGTAGCTGTAGCTGTGCCAGGCACCGTCGTCGATCAGGCTCAGCGGGGTGCTGTGGTTGTCGCTGGTGCCGCCTGTCCAGTACTGGCTGGAGCCGTTGCCGCCCAGGCTGACGCCGATGAAGCCACCCAGGTCACCGGGCACGCCGCCAAGGCCGGGCAGGCCCAGGTAGTCGAAGCTGAGGGTGTAGCTGCCGATGCTGCTGACTTGGGCATTGCTGATGACGCTGCCCGCACCCATGGTGCGGTTGAAGCCCAGCACGTGGTTGCCGGGGCGCAGCGGGTCGTTGAAGATGGCCGCGTCGGGGCTGCTCGGGTCGCGGTCGAACCAGGCCGACAGGCCGCCTTCGAAGCCGCTGCCGAAGGCGTTCACCGGCAGCGCCTGCGCGGCCGTGGCGGCGGACAGGGCGGCCAGCAGGCTCAGGGCGCGGGCGACGGGGCGAGGGTTCATGGCGACTTTCGGGTTGGGGTGGCGCGCTAGGCGCCGGTATGGCCGGTTCGATTGCAAGCCCGGGCCCGCTTGGGCTGGCTATCGCCTGTTATCGCCCGTTCGCGCCCGCTGCCGCCCCCCCATGCTCGACGTGCTGGCCGACAGCGTGACGCAGTCCACAGCTTGAGCCGCCCGGCGCCACCGCCCGAACGCGGATTCAAGCCGGCTGCCCTGCGCGCCGAAAACCCGCCATGCACATGCCCCCGCTGAACGCCTCGTTTTCCTGGGGCCCCTGCCCCAAGCCCCACCCTTTACAGCGCCAGGCTGCGGCCTGCCCTGCCGGCCGCGGCCGCACGGGGGTCGATGCCCCATGACAACCCCTACGCCGCAACTGGCCGCCCTGAGCCGTGCCGTGCTGCAACTGCACCGCGGCAGTCGCGAATGGCCGTCGGCCAGCTTCGCCAACCGGGCCTGCGAACTGCTGGGCTCGGTGATTGCCTTTGACGCCTGCCTGTGGGGCAGCGTGGCGGCCGACGCACCCGCGGACCGTGCACCGGCGCTGCACAGCCTGCACACCCAGGGCCTGAGCGAGCAGGCGCTGGCGCTGCACCTGGCCGGCCAAGGCGAGCCGCCGGCACTGGCAGCCGCGCAGCTGGAGCCGCTGGCCGCACGCCGCGTGCTGCTGCAGCTGTGGCGCAGCCCGGGCGCGCCACCGCCGCAGGGCGCCGACCACCAGGCCCTGCAATTCCTGATGCCCCACCTGGTGGAAGCCCAGCGTGAAAACCGCCTGAGCCACGCCCACGCCGGTGACGCGCAAACACCCAGCCGGCGCAGCCACGCGCTGTGCGACGCCGACGGCGTGCTGCAGCAGGTGGACGAGCAGGGCCTGGCCCTGCTGCGCGCCGAGTGGCCGCGCTGGTGCACCACCCGCCTGCCTGAGCCGCTGGCCGAGGCCGCCGTCCGCGCCTTGGCCAGCGCAGCCGACGACGGGCCGCCCGCCGATCTGCCCTTCCACGGCCGACAGATCACCGTGCTGATGACGCGCAGCGGCGGCCTGCTGCTGCTGGAAGTGCGGCGTCGGGCGGCGGTGGACAGGCTCAGCACGCGCCAGCGCGACATCGCCCTGCTCTATGCCGACGGCCACACCGGGCCGCAGATCGCCAGCCAGCTGGGCCTGTCACCGTCCACGGTGAACAACCACCTGGGCGTGGTCTTCAAGAAGCTGGCGGTGAGCAACAAGGTGCAGCTGCTGAACGCCATGCGCTCGCGCTCGGCGGCCTGAGCCCGGCCCGGCCCGGCCCGGCCCGCCTCGACCACTAACATCGCAGCATGTTTCCTGCAGCCGACCCCCAGCCCTTCTGGCAACTGCTGACCCGCCTGGGTGAAGCCCAAATTTTGCTGCCCGCCGGCGCGCTGGCGGTGCTGGCCCTGGTGCGCCAGCCCCAGGGCCGCCCGCTGGCAGTCTGGTGGCTGGCCGCGCTGGCAGCGGCGGCGGCGCTGACGACGGCCAGCAAGCTGGCCTTCATCGGCTGGGGCCTGGGCTGGCCGTCACTGGATTTCACCGGCATCTCGGGCCACGCCATGTTTGCGGCGGCCGTCTACCCGCTACTGCTGAGCACGCTGGCGCCGCGCAGGCCGCGCAACTTGCCGGCCCTGGCGCTGACGCTGGGTGCGCTGCTGGCCTTGCTGATCGGCGCGTCGCGCGTGGCGGTGCAGGCCCATTCGGTGTCCGAAGTATTGGCCGGCCTGCTGCTGGGCGGGGCGGTGGGCGCGGTGGCCG
>JAYVBO010000084.1:0-1875 GCA_043750435.1 Betaproteobacteria bacterium
GGCCGCGACGGCAAGTTCAAGCTGGCCGACGGCGGCACGCTGTTCCTGGACGAGATCGGCGACATGCCGCTGGCCCTGCAAAGCAAGCTGCTGCGTGCGCTGCAGGAACAGGAAATTGAGCCGCTGGGCAGCAACCGCATCGAAAGGGTGGACGTGCGCATCGTGGCCGCCACCAGCCGCGACCTGGGCGCCATGGTCACCGCCGGGCAGTTCCGTGCCGACCTGTACTACCGGCTGAACGTGCTGCCCATCCGCCTGCCGCCGCTGCGCGAGCGGGTGCAAGACCTGGAAGCGCTGGTGGAATCGCTCAGCGAAGACATCGCCCGGCGCAGCAGCCTGCCGGCGCGCAGCGTCACGTCCGACGCACTGGCCCTGCTGGCCCAGCAGCCCTGGCCGGGCAATGTGCGCGAGCTGCGCAACGCGCTGGAACAAGCCGCCTTGCTGACCGACGACCTGGTGCTGGAAGCGCGGCATTTCGGCGTGGTACCGACCCTGCAGGCGCCGGCGCCACGCGCGCTGGACGCCACCGCGGCGTCGGCCCACCCAGCGGCGTTGGCAGCAGCACCGCAAGCGGTGCTGCGTCCCTTGGGCGAGCAGGTGGCCGAAGTCGAACGCACCGCCATCGCGGCCGCCTTGCTGGCCTGCGGCGGCAACCGCGTGCAGGCCGCGCGCCGCCTGGGCATGTCGCGCGCGGCGTTGTATGACCGCCTGGGCCGCTACCCCGAGCTGGGCGCTTGACTTCGATGTGTCTGAAACGAACACATGCTGCATGTCTGATTAACGAACAAACTGCGGCCATACTGTCTGAACAATAAACAAGATTCCGTTGAGTGGGCGTCAAATTGCGGGTTAACCCGACACTTTGACGCCGGCACGGGGCTTGCGCTTGGCTACCCACTGACCCCGGAGACACCCATGAACCGTCGACCCCTTTTGACCTTGCCCGCCACGCTGGCCCTGGCGCTGGCCGCCGCCTTTCCGCTGGCCGCTTTGGCCCAGGCCGGCAAAGACATCAAGATCGCTCACATCTACAGCAAGACCGGCCCGCTGGAGGCCTACGGCAAGCAGACCGCCACCGGCTTCATGATGGGCCTGGACTACGCCACCGGCGGCACCATGATGGTGGCCGGCCGCAAGCTGGTGGTCATCGAAAAAGACGACCAAGGCAAGCCCGACGTGGGCAAAAGCCTGCTGGCCGCCGCCTACGGCGACGACAAGGTTGACCTGGCCGTGGGCCCCACCGCCAGCCCGGTGGCGCTGGCCATGCTGCCGGTGGCCGAGGAATACAAAAAGATCTTGCTGGTGGAGCCCGCCGTGGCCGACAGCATCACCGGCGACAAGTGGAACAAATACATCTTCCGCACCGGCCGCAATTCATCGCAAGACGCCATCAGCAACGCCGTGGCCATGGACAAGGCCGGCACCAACCTCGTCACGCTGGCGCAAGACAACGCCTTCGGCAAAGACGGCGTGAAGGCCTTCAAGGAATCGGTCAAGAAGGCCAAGGTCGTGCATGAGGAATACCTGCCCGCCGGCACCACCGACTACACGGCCGGCCTGCAGCGCGTCATCGACAAGCTGAAAGACCTGCCGGGCCGCAAGATGGTCTGGGTGGTGTGGGCCGGTGCCAATTCGCCGTTCAACAAATTTGCTGAGCTGGAACTGCAAAAGCGCTACGGCATTGAGCTGGCCACCGGCGGCAATATCCTGCCGGCGATGGTGGCCTACAAGCAGTTCCCGGGCATGGAAGGCGCGGCCTACTACTACTTCGGCATGCCCAAGAACGCCGTCAACGAATGGCTGGTGGCCAACCACTACAGCAAGTACAAGGCCCCGCCTGACTTCTTCACCGCCGGTGGTGATCATTTTCATTTC
>JAYVBO010000085.1:0-4400 GCA_043750435.1 Betaproteobacteria bacterium
CCACGCTGACCGCGTCGATGTCGGCGAAGTACAGATTGGGGTTCTGGTCATTCCAGAAACGGATCACGGTGCTGCTGCCGCTGGCCACGAAGCTGAAGCTGCGCACGGCCCAAGCCATGGTGGCGCCGGTGGCCACGGCTTGCTCCAGTCCGCCGCCCGTCAAGAAGGTGAAGTTGGCCAGATCGACTGCCATCACGCCGTCGGCAGCGGCACCCACGCCGTTGGCCGCCACGTTGAAGTGTTCCACGCCCGACAACACGGTGGTCCAACCGGTGATGACGGTGGAGCCACCGCCCAGTTCCTGGTAGTTGACCGTCGGCGTCTCGAAGCTGGCGTTGACGAAAAGGTTGGTGGCGGCCTGGGCCGGCAGGGCGGCGGCCAGCGCCACCAGCGCAACGCCCGCGCAAAGGCTGATGCTGCGTCGAATGAAGGGGGGCAAAGTTTGCACGGGCGAACTCCGGGGCGGGTGATGGACAGAACCTTGGCCTTGTACGCCAGGCGCCGGGTGGATGTGGTTCACGCTTGCCCCTGCACCCCTGCACCCCTGCACCCCCGCGCCTGGGGGGCGGGCCCGCCCTGCTTGAGCCGCTGTGCACTTCGGTCAGCGCCGCCACCAACTTGGTCGCCAATGGTTCCTTCGAAGCCCCCAACATCGTGGGCGGCAGCTACGTTCTGTACACCACGGCATCCACTGCCATCACCGGCTGGAGCGTGCTGGGCCCGACCGCTGGCGATTCGGTGCAGCTCACGCCCGACACCTACCTGGGCCTAAAGGCCAGCGATGGCCAGCAGTGGGTCGACATGACGGGCATCACCGGCTACGACAAGGGCCTGCGGTCCGACGCCATGGCCACGACCGTGGGCGGCCTGTACCACCTGTCCTTCGATGTCGGCAACTACCTGCCTTTCGATGTGTCCACGCTGGGCGTGTCCATCAACGGCGGGCCTGAGCAGTTGTTCGTCAACACCTCGCTGGCGCTGACCGCCACCAACCCGATGAACTGGGCGACTTTCGGCTTCGATTGGGTGGCCACCGGCAGCAGTGCCCAGTTGACTTTTCTGGGCCGTGCCAACGGTGCGCTGAGCAACGACCTGGGCATCGGCCTGGACAACGTGGTCTTCGCACCGGTGCCCGAACCGGGGACCTGGGGCTTGATGGCGTTGGGCTTGTCCGCCCTTGGCCTGCGTCGGGCGCGCCGCCGCTGAAACATCGCAGACCCATACAAGCTTCCCAATCCAGCCAGGACCACCCATGAACAGCTTGCACACCGCCCGCCGCGCCGCGCTGACCCTTCTGGCGCTGGCCGTCGGGCAGGCCTGCGCCGCCACCAATCTCATCGACCAGACCTACGGCGCCGGCGCCGGCAGTTTCGAGCTGGGCGTCTTCGTGCCGCGCGGCACGAGTTTGAGCAACTTCCAGTCGCTGCTGGCCGGCTCCGCGACGCTCGTCGGCTGGCAGATCGGCTGGCAGATCGGCTGGCAGATCGGCGGGGTGGGCGTGGACTGGTTGGCCGCGCCCGAACCCGCCACCTGGGCGCTGGGCGCCTTGGGCGGGGGCTTGCTGCTGGCGCGCCGCCGCGCCGTGCGCCCGCGCTGAGGGTCAGGCGCCCATTCAGGCGCAGAAAATCTTCCCCGGGTTCATGATGTTCTTGGGGTCCAGCGCCTGCTTGATGCTGCGCATCATGGCCACCGCCCCGGGGCCGGCTTCGTCGGCCAGATAGCCCATCTTGTGCAGGCCGATGCCGTGCTCGCCGGTGCAGGTGCCGCCCAGGCGCAGCGCGCGTTGCACCATCAGCTCGTTCAGGCGTTCGACTTCGGCGATTTCCTGCGCGTTATTCGGGTCCTGCAGGTAGCTGAGGTGGAAGTTGCAGTCGCCCACGTGGCCGACCACCCAGTACGGGATGCCCGAGGCTTCGGCTTCGCTGATGCTGTCGTTGATGCTTTCGGCCAGCCGTGAAATGGGCACGCAGGTGTCGCTGCTCTGGCAGCGGCAACCCGGGCGCATCTGCAGCGCGGCGAAATAGGCCTGGTGGCGGGCGGTCCACAGCTTGGTGCGTTCTTCGGGGGTGCGTGCCCACTGGAAGTCTTCGCCGCCGTGTTCGCGGGCCAGCATCTGCACGGTTTCGGCCTGTTCCTTCACGCCGGCTTCGCTGCCGTGGAATTCCATCAGCAGCATCGGCGCCTCGCGCAGGCCCAGCTTGCTGTGCTGGTTGACGGCGCGGATGGCGTGCACGTCCAGCAGTTCACAGCGGGCGATGGGCACGCCCATCTGGATGATCTGGATGGTGGTCTGCACCGCGGCGTCGATGGTCGGGAAGTGGCAGACCGCCGCGCTCACCGCCTCGGGCAGCGGGTACAGCCGCAGCGTGATCTCGGTCATCACGCCCAGCGTGCCTTCGCTGCCCACCATCAGCCGCGTCAGGTCGTAGCCGGCGCTGCTTTTCTTGGCCCGCGTGCCGGTGTGCACCACCTCGCCGCTGGCCGTCACCACCGTCAGGCCCAGCACGTTTTCGCGCATGGTGCCGTAGCGCACGGCGTTGGTGCCGCTGGCCCGGGTGGCGGCCATGCCGCCCAGGCTGGCGTTGGCGCCGGGGTCGATCGGGAAGAACAGGCCCAGGTCCTTGATTTCGCGGTTGACCTGTTCGCGCGTCACGCCGGCCTGCACGGTGACGGTCAGGTCTTCGGCATTGACCTGCACCACGCGGTTCATGCGACCCAGGTCGACACTGACGCCGCCCTGCACGGCCAGCAAATGGCCTTCCAGCGAACTGCCCACGCCGAAGGGAATCACCGGCACGGCGTGTTCGCTGCACAGCGCCACCACGGCGGCCACGTCTTCGGTGCTTTCGCAAAACACCACCGCCTCGGGCGGCGACGGCGGGTAGGCTGATTCGTCCCGGCCGTGCTGTTCGCGCACGGCGGCGGCGGTGCTGCAGCGTTCGCCGAAGCGCGCGCGCAGGGCCGTCAGCATCGCGGCGGGGATGGGGCGCAGCAGGTGCTGGGCGGACAAGGGTGCGTTCATGGGGTTTCCCGGTGGGCGGAACCTGCCATCTTGCCCGTTTTCCAACCCGCCGGGCGGTGGTTCAATAGCGCTCCCCGACCCGCCGCCCGAGAGCACCACCCCATGAGCAACCGCCTGACGCAGATCGCCACCCGCACCGGAGACGACGGCAACACCGGCCTGGGCGACGGCACCCGCACCCGCAAAGACGCGCTGCGCGTGCAGGCCATGGGTGACGTGGACGAGCTGAATTCCGGCCTGGGCGTGTTGCTGGCCGAGCCGCTGCCGGCCGACGTGCGCGAGCTGCTGGTGGTCATCCAGCACGAGCTGTTTAACCTGGGCGGTGAGCTGTCCATCCCCGGGTTCACGCTGCTGAAGATGGACGCCGTGCTGCGCCTGGACGAAGCGCTGGCCACCCACAACGCCGCTTTGCCGCGCCTGGCGGAGTTCATCCTGCCGGCTGGCACGCGCAGCGCGGCGCTGGCCCACGTTAGCCGCACCGTGGCGCGCCGCGCCGAACGCGCGGTGGTGGCGCTGGGCGCGGCCGAAGCCGTGAACGAGGCCCCGCGCCTGTACCTGAACCGCCTGAGCGACCTGCTTTTTGTGTTGGCCCGCGTGCTGAACCGCGCCAACCTGGACGGGCTGGGGGGTGATGACGTGTACTGGCAATCGGAACGGCTGAAGCGCCAGGCCGACTGAGCGCTTGCAGCTGTTCTTGCAGCTGGCCGACGCGGTGGCCCACGCCCACCGCAAGCTGCTGGTCCACCGCGACTTGAAGCCCAGCAATGTGCTGGTGACGGCCGACCAACAGGTCAAGCTGCTGGACTTCGGCATCGCCAAGGCGCTGGACCCCTTGGACCAGCCGCTGGACGGCAGCGGCATCACGCTGGCCGGCGAGCGGCCCTTCACGCCGCTGTACGCCAGCCCCGAGCAGATCCGTGGCGAGGCGGTCGGCACCGCCACTGACATCTACAGCCTGGGCGTGCTGCTCTACGTCATGCTGACCGGCGTGCGGCCCTACGGCCGGCAGGCCACATCAGCCCGCGAGGCGGCGCGCAGCGTGCTGGAAGAGCAGCCGTCGCGGCCCAGCGCGCTCAGCCCCGAGCAGGTGCCCGACCCGAACTGGCTGAATTTGCGCCAGCGTCTGAAAGGCGACCTCGACAACATCTTGCTGAAGGCCCTGGCGAAAGACGTGGACACCCGTTACGTCAGCGTCGACGCGCTGGCTGACGATGTGCGCGCTTACTTGGGTGGTTTCCCGGTCAGCGCCCAGCCGCCGCGCGCCGCCTACCTGCTGCGCAAATTTGTGCAGCGCAACCGCTGGCCGGTGGGCGCCGCCACGGCGGCCGTTTTGGCGCTGGTGGGCGGGCTGGCCGGCACCGTCTGGCAGGCCCACCGC
>JAYVBO010000086.1:0-1872 GCA_043750435.1 Betaproteobacteria bacterium
CGTCATGCGCTCCAGTTCCTTGTGGCTGAGCAGCTTGGGGTCGACGCGGATGCCGCCTTTGGCGCCGCCGTAGGGCAGGTTCACGGCGGCGCATTTCACCGTCATCCAGGCGCTCAGCGCCATCACTTCTTCCAGTGTCACGTCGGGGTGGAAGCGCACGCCGCCCTTGCCCGGACCGCGGCTCAGGTTGTGTTGCACGCGGTAGCCCTCGAAGTGGGCCACCTCGCCGTTGTCCAGTTCAATGGGCACGTCCACGATCAGCGCGCGTTTCGGGCGCTTCAGCGTTTCCACCCAGCGCGCCAGGTGGCCCAGGTAGGGCACCACCCGGTCGACTTGGCTGAGGTAGGTGCCCCAGGGGCTGTTGGCCGTGGGGTGCACGAAGGACAGGGGCGAATTCAAAGGGGCTGGCTTTTGCGCTGAAGACATCGGGTTTCCTTGTGGGTCGGCCGCCGGTTGAAGGGTGTTGCGCGCCTGGCCCTTGTGGGTGCTGGGCGACGCTGCGGCATCGATGGCGACTCTAGGGGGGCGGCGCCCGCCTGTGTCAAGCTTGGCCATGCCGCCTTTGCATGGCGGCTGGTCGCCGGCGTTATCGGGCGCCTCCCAGCACCGCCGAGGCGCTGGCTACACTGCCGCGCATGACGAACAGCAGCGTGGCATTCATCGGTGGCGGCAACATGGCGTCGGCCCTCATCGGCGGGTTGCTGCGTGCGGGGCGGGCGGCGCACGACATCGTGGTGGTGGAGCCTTTCGAAGCCCAGCGCACCCGCCTCGCCGAGCAGTTCGGCGTGCAGGCGCAGGCCGCTGCCGACGCCCGCCTTCGCGCCGCCGGCATGGTGGTCTGGGCCGTCAAACCGCAGATGTTTGCGCAAGCCGCCCTGCCCTGCGCGCCCTACATCGGCGCGGCGCTGCAGGTCAGTGTGATGGCGGGTGTGCGCAGCGACGCGGTCGTGCGGGCCAGCGGCAGTGCGCGCGTGGTGCGCACCATGCCCAACACGCCGGCGCTGATCGGCCAGGGCATCGCCGGCTTGTACGCGCGGGCTGAGGTGAATGTCGCCGCCCGCGCGCAAGTCGAATCCCTGTTCGCGCCCACCGGGCAGGTCCTGTGGGTGAACCATGAAGACGACCTCGACGCCGTCACCGCCTTGTCGGGCTCAGGCCCGGCCTATGTTTTCTTCTTCATCGAAGCCATGGTGCAGGCGGCCGTCGAAATGGGACTCAGCGCCGAGCAAGGCCGGCAACTGGCGCAGGCCACCTTCGCGGGTGCGGCGGCACTGGCCCAGCAGTCGCCGCTGTCGCCCACGGCGCTGCGCGAACAGGTCACCAGCAAGGGCGGCACCACGCACGCGGCCATCACGGCGCTGCAGGCTCAGGCGGTCGGCCCGGCCTTCATCAAGGCCCTGCACGCGGCGCGAGACCGGGCCGCGGAACTGGGGCGCGCGTCGGGCTGACGCGGCGCCGCTTCAGCGCGCCGTGCGGCGCCGCCAAGCCAGGGCAGCCAGGCCGGCCGCCAGCAGCAGGGCCGGCGTCGGTTCGGGCACCGGGCTCAGCAGTAGCACGTTGTCCAGCACGGCGCTGTCGTTGTAGGCCGTGCGCCAGTCGGCGTTGATGCGCAGCATCGTCAGGGCAGACAGCACGGTCTGGAAGTCAGCCGGCGTGGGCGCCGTGCCCGAAGTGACGTCGAGCGGCGAGCCGCCGAGGCGCCAGCGCGTGTCGGTTTCACTGAGCCCGGCGACGAAGGTGGTCATGGCCGTGGTCGACGGCGAGCCGCCGAACCAGAACATCGATGTGGCCCCGGCTGCGATGCCGAAAGTGGCCACGCTGTCTGCGTTGGCATCCTTCTGGTCGTCCATCAGGTCGAAGCTGAGGGTGCCG
>JAYVBO010000087.1:0-4389 GCA_043750435.1 Betaproteobacteria bacterium
TCCTTCAGCGCATACAGCGGGCTGGTGCCGATGTCACCGTAAACAACGCCGATGGCGGCGAGTGTGAGTGCTGCGACTGCGCCGGGAGAGGAGGGTGTGCGTTCGGCGCTCATGGCTCTTTCTGAGCCGCTGATTGTGCCCGTGTTGCGGCCCCATACAGCCGCGCGCGGGCGCCCATTCAGTCGTAGTTCTCGGCCTCGGGGTCGGTGGCTTCCAGTTCGTAGGCGGCGGCCAACATGGCCAGTCGGCCGATCACGCCGTACATGTAAAAGCGGTTGGGCGCGCTGGCCCCCGGCTTGGCGCCCGGCTTGGGCAACTGGTTGCTGCCGGCAAAAGCCAGCGGCAAGTAGCGCGAACAGGGTGCCGACAGGTTTTCGTCGACCCCGCGGTCAGCATGCACGCGGTAGAAGCCGCCCACCACGTAGCGGTCGATCATCACCACCACCGGCTCGGCCACGGCGTCATGGATGCGCTCATAGGTGGGCACGCCTTCCTGCACGATGACCTCGTCCAGTTCCTGCCCCTCGCGCACCAAGCCGCTGCGGGCGCGGGCCAGCCGCTCGGGGTCGTCCAGCTCTTTCACGTCGCGCACGGTCAGGATGCCGATGCCTGTGGCGTTGTCGGCCTTGACCACCACGAAAGGCTTTTCGTTGATGCCGTATTCCTTGTACTTGCGGCGCACCTTGCCCAGCATGGCCTCGACCTGGCCGCGCAGGGTTTCAATGCTGGCGGGGTCGTTGAAATCCACCTTGCCGCAGCGCGCATACATCGGGGTGATCAACCACGGATCCATGCCCAGCAGCTTGGCGAACTTCTTGGCCACTTCTTCGTAGCTCTGGAAGTGGCGGCTCTTGCGCCGCACGCTCCAGCCGGCGTGCAGCGGGGGCAACAGGTACTGCTCGTGCAGGTATTGCAGACTGCGCGGCACGCCGCCCGACAGGTCGTTGTTCAGCAGGATGGTGCAGGGGTCGAAATCTTTCAGCCCCAGCCGACCGCGATGGCGCACCAAGGGCTCCAGCATGAGCTCGCTGCCATCGGGCAGGGCCAGGGCGGTTGGCGCGGCGATGGCTGGGTCCAGCGAACCCAGGCGCACGTTCAGACCGGCCTGGGTGAAGACTTGCACCAGGCGCTGCAGGCTCTGCAGGTAGAAGGTGCTGGTGACCTGGCTCTCCGGGATCAGCAGCAGGTTCTTGGCTTCGGGGCAGATCTTCTCGATGGCCGCCATGGCGGCCTGCACGGCCAACGGCAACATCTCGGTGGTGAGGTTGTTGAAGGTGCACGGGAAAAGCTGCGTGTCCACCGGCGCCAGCTTGAAGCCGGCGTTGCGCAGGTCGGTCGATGTGTAGAACGGCGGCGTGTGCTCCATCCATTCCAGACGGAACCAGCGCTCGATGGCCGGCATGGATTCAAGGATGCGCTGCTCGAGCTCGTTGATGGGGCCGGTGAGTGCGGTGGTCAGATGCGGAACCATGGGTAGCCTCAGGCAAAGCGAGAGCGAATTCTAGGCATGTGGGGCGGCCCGCCGAAATGCAAAGAGGGCACCCGCGGGCGCCCTCTTCTGTTGCATCCGCCCGGGCCGGCAGGCCCGGGCGAACACGTCTTACTTGTTGTACGCGGTTTCGCCGTGCGAACTGATGTCGAGGCCTTCGCGCTCTTCATCTTCCGGTACGCGCAGACCGATGGTCAGGTCAGCAATTTTGTAGGCCACGAAGGCCACCGTCGCCGACCAGATCACTGTCAGGCCGACAGCTTTGCACTGGATGATGAACTGGGCCAGCGTGCCGTCCGGGTTGGTGGCCGTGGCGCCGGTCACCCAGTCGGTGACGATGCCCGGGCCGCCCAGGGCCTGCGAGTTGAAGATGCCGGTCAGCAGGGCACCCAAGATGCCGCCGACGCCGTGCACGCCGAACACGTCCAGCGTGTCGTCAGCGCCCAGCATCTTCTTCAGGCCGGTCACGCCCCACAGGCAGACCACGCCAGCGATCAGGCCGATGACCAGTGCACCCATGATGCCGACATTGCCGGCAGCCGGTGTGATGGCCACCAGGCCCGCCACGGCGCCCGAAGCAGCGCCCAGCATCGAAGCCTTGCCCTTGTGCAGCGCTTCAGCCGCGCACCACGACAGCACCGCACCGGCGGTGGCCAGGAAGGTGTTGATGAAGGCCAGCGACGCGCTGTTCCCGGCTTCCAGAGCCGAACCGGCGTTGAAGCCGAACCAACCCACCCACAGCAGCGAGGCACCGACCATGGTCAGCGGCAGGCTGTGCGGCGCCATGGCTTCCTTGCCGTAGCCCACGCGCTTGCCGACCATGAAGGCGCCGACCAGGCCCGCCACAGCGGCGTTGATGTGGACCACGGTGCCGCCAGCGAAGTCCAGCGCGCCCCATTGCCACAGCAGGCCGGCCTTGGCGTTCATCGCGTCGACCACTTCCTTGCCGGTGTAGGCGTCAGGGCCCATCCAGAACCACACCATATGGGCGATGGGTGCGTAGCTGAAGGTGAACCAGATCACCATGAACAGCAACATCGCCGAGAACTTGATGCGTTCGGCGAAGGCGCCGACGATCAGCGCGCAGGTGATGGCCGCGAAGGTGGCCTGGAAGACCACGAACACGATTTCCGGCAGCACGACGCCCTTGCTGAAGGTGGCCGCGGTGGGGAAGTCACCGCCGGTGGCGTTCGCCACGAAGACACCCTTCAGGAACAGCCGGTCCAGGCCGCCGATAAAGGCGTTGCCCTCGGTGAAGGCCAGGCTGTAGCCGTAGATGCACCACAACACGGTGATCAACGAGAAGGTGACGAAAACCTGCATCAGCACCGACAGGATGTTCTTGCTGCGCACCAGGCCGCCGTAGAACAGCGCCAGGCCGGGGATGGACATCATGATGACCAGCACGGTGCACACGAGCATCCAGCTCACGTCGCCTTTGTTGGGAACCGGCGCCGAAGCCGCCGAGGCAGCAGGGGCGGCAGCGGAAGCAGCCGAGGCGGCAGGTGCGGCGGCAACGGGCGCAGACGCTTCAGCGGCAGGCGCTGAAGCCGCAGCGGCCGAAGCCGCGCCCTGCGCGTAGACCGCCCCGCCAAAGCTCAGGGCGGCCAAGCCCAGTGCCAGGATGGTGATGATTTTTTTCATGTCAGTTTCTCGTGATGGGTGCGCGCTCTAGAGCGCGTCCTTGCCGGTTTCGCCGGTGCGGATGCGGACCACTTGTACGAGGGTGGTAACGAAGATCTTGCCGTCACCGATCTTCCCGGTGCGGGCCGAACCTTCGATGGCCTCGATCACGCGGTCAACGATGCTCTCGTCCACCGCCGCTTCGATCTTCACCTTGGGCAGGAAGTCGACGACGTACTCGGCACCGCGGTAGAGCTCGGTGTGCCCCTTCTGGCGGCCGAAGCCTTTAACTTCAGTCACCGTGATGCCTTGAACGCCTATGCCGCTCAGGGCCTCACGCACTTCGTCAAGCTTGAAGGGCTTGACGATGGCGGTCACCATCTTCATTTCATATCTCCTTGAAAACCGTCCTTGAAACCGTCAGCTTCAAAAGCTGTACTTGACGCCCACGACCAGGCCGGCTTTGCCCAGGTCCTTGGCGGCGGGGCTGGCATAAACCGGCACGCCGCCGATCGTCTTGGCATTGGTGCCGATGAGGGCGCCGCTGACGAGCCAGCCGCTGAAGTCTTTGCTGACCGTCAACGAGTAGTCCGTGTAGCTGGCGTTGCCGTTCTTGGACACGGTCTGGTTGCCGACGTGCGGCGCCAGCATCACACCGCCGCCCACGTCGAAGGACGCCGAGAGGTCGAGGTAGCCGCTGTTCTTGCTGTTGCCGAAGCCGAACAGGTTGGACACGGCGTGCGAATACTTGGCGGACACGGGCCCGAAGGTCAAGGCGCCGTAGATCTCGGTCGTTTCGGCCTTGGGGTTCAGGTGGTTGCTGGGGTATTGATAGGTCAGCACGCCGACGTCGAAGCTCGACGTGTCCTTGACGATGTCGCCTTTGTAGCCACCGTACAGGTCGACCTCGACGCCGGCATTGCCGCCGGCGTCCTTGATCCATTTGATGGTCGAGGCCCAGGCACCCAGGTAGAAGCCGCTGGCATGCGCGTAGTCGACGCCGCCTTGTAGGGCCGGCTTCAGGCGGGTCTGCGAAATGCCGCGGTAGCGGTAGTCGCTGACTGCGCCGACGTTGAAGCTGAAAGGCGAGGCCGGCGCGTCTTCGGCGCGGGCGGCGCCGTGCAAGGCGGCGAGGGTGGCTGCGGTGGCCAACAGGGTGAGGGTGTGCTTGTTCATGTCATTTCCAGGCGGTTGAATGGATGCTTGCAATCGGTCTCCACGGGGATGTTTGCAGCTTCCGTGCCACCGCTTGGGGCAGCGCCTCTGCCCTGCTGGAG
>JAYVBO010000088.1:0-4387 GCA_043750435.1 Betaproteobacteria bacterium
CCGCAACTGCCAACCCGCAGGACGACTTCAGTGCCGATGGGTTGCGGCGTGTCACGCAGCACTTGAGCCAGGGGCCTGCCGAATGCTGCAAAGGAATAGCTGAGCATGATTCACCGCCTGTCGTGTGCGGAACACTTTAGCGGCGGTGATGCCGCTCACGGCTAGGTAAAAGCGAGGGCTGCGGCGGGGCTGCCGCCGGCGTTCAAGCTTTGTAGATGGCCGCAGGCTGACTGAAAGCCGATGGCTCGGGCCAGCCGCGAATGACCTCACCTGATGTGTGTTCGAAACAGAGCCAGCCCAGGCCCGAACTGACAATCCCGCGCCTAGGCCTGATGAGCGGCCATCAAACGAATTGCTGCTGGAAACCGCTGGGGCCGTGGATCAACAAACAACAACGGCAGCGTTCCCGAAGCGCTGGTCAGCAACGGGCCTGCCGCGCCTGCAGGGTTGCTTGCTTGCCGGTTTGCTGGGGCTCTTTGCAGCTTTCTGGCTGACCCACCTCGACGGGGCCTGGCTGGTGCCGCCGATGGACAACATCGAGCAGCTGATCTGGGTTCTGTCGTTGGAATGGGGCTACTACAAGCACCCGCCGCTGCCGACCTGGCTGATCTGGCTGCCAGTGCAATTCTTCGGCGTCTCGGCCGCGGTCAGCTACCTGATGGGCGCCCTGGTCACCTTGACCTCGCTGGCCATTTGCTGGCGCTGTCTGGTGTAGGTGCGCGGCCATCGGCATGCGCTGGTCGCCTTGCTCGCGATGCTGTGCATCACCTACTACAACGGGCGCCTGCGTTACTACAACCACAACGTTGTGCTGATGCTGTTTGCGACCGCCAGCGCGCCGCTGCTGTGGCTGGCCTTCGAACGCCGCCAGCGCCGCTGGTGGATCGCGTTGGGCCTGGCGTTGGGCCTGGCGCTGGGGCTCGGCGCGCTGGCCAAGTACCAGATCGCCACCACCTGTTTTGCCGTCGTGGCCTACTGGGTTTGGCAGCGGGCCTGGCGCGACGCCGGGCATCGCGCGGGCTTGCTGCTGGCCGCTGGCTGGCCAATCAGTTGTTCAACCGCGCCTTGCCCGCCTTGCTGATGCTGCTGCTGCTGCTGGTGCTGGCCTGGGCCACGCCGCAGCGGCCCGCACCGCCCGCTGCGGCCACCGGCCCCAACAACACGCAGGCACTGCTGATTTGCTTTGGCCTGCTGCCGCTGCTGCTGATTGCGAGCCTGGGGCTGCTCTCCGGTGCCGGCCTGCAGTTGCATTGGGGCACACCCTTTTTGCTGTTTGTGGTGCCCGCTGCGATGGAGTTACTTGCCCGTGGGCGCTGGGCGCATGCCCGCTTGAGCACCGCGCTGGCGGTGGTTTTGGCCTTGCAGACCTTGCTTTGGGCGGTAGGCCGGCATGCCGCCGCCACGCCCAGCCACTGCGAACCGCATTGGCAACGCGGGCTGACCACGACGGCTGGCGCGAGTTGATGGCGCAGGCCGACGCCAAGTTGCTGGCGGCCAAAGCCGATGGCCGCCATCGCCGGCAGGGCGCCGCACCCTAGCCGGGCGCCCAGACCACCGGGCCTTCGCCAGGTAGCTGGGACAATCGGCCTATGCACCCTGAAACTCTCAGCCCGTGGCGTTTGTCGGTGGCCCCGATGATGGACTGGACTGATCGCCATTGCCGCCACTTCCACCGCCTGATCACCCAGCGCACGCGGCTGTACACCGAGATGGTGACCACCGGCGCGCTGATCCACGGTGACGTGCCGCGCCACCTCGACTTCAACACCGAAGAACACCCCCTTGCGCTGCAACTGGGCGGCAGCGAGCCGGCCGATCTGGCGCACTGCGCCCGGCTGGCTGAAAAGTGGGGTTACGACGAGGTCAACCTTAATTGCGGCTGCCCCAGTGAACGCGTGCAGCGCGGCGCTTTCGGCGCCTGCCTGATGGCCGAACCCGAATTGGTTGCCGACTGCGTGAAAGCCATGCGCGACGCCGTCAGCCTGCCGGTGACGGTGAAACACCGGGTGGGCATCGACAAGGCCGAAAGCTACGACTTCGTGCGCGACTTCGTCGGCACGGTGGCGCTGCGTGGCGGCTGCGAGGTCTTCATCGTGCACGCCCGCAACGCCTGGCTGAAGGGCCTGAGCCCGAAAGAAAACCGCGAGATTCCGCCGCTGCGCCACGAGTGGGCGCACCAACTGAAACGCGACTTTCCGCAGCTGACCATCGTCATCAACGGCGGCATCAACACGCCCGACGAGATAGCCCAACACCTGCCCCATGTGGACGGCGTGATGGTGGGGCGGCACGCCTATCACGAGCCCTGGTCCATGGCCGGCTGGGACGCGCGCTTCTTCGGCGAGCCTGAGCGCAACACCGACCATGACGCCGTGGAAGACGCCATGGTGGCCTACCTGCAGCGCATCAGCGCGGCCGGCGTGCCCTGGGGCCATGCGTCGCGCCACATGCTGGGCTTGCGCAACGGGCAAGCCGGCGCGCGGCACTGGCGCCAGGTGTGGAGCGACAGCCACTACAAGGCCGGCCCGCCCGACGTGGCGCAGCGCGCGGCCCGCGCTGCCATGCTGGCCACCGCCAGCCGGCAGAATGCAGCCCCTGTTCAACTGGCCGCCACCGCACCATGACCCCGTCTGCTCCCCCCATCCTCGGCATCATCGGCGGCAGCGGCCTGTACGACCTGCCTGGCCTCACCGACACCCGCTGGGTGACGGTGGACACGCCCTGGGGCGCACCTTCAGACCAGATTTTTCGCGGGCGCCTGCCGCACGGTGATGGCTGGGCCGAACTGGCCTTTCTGCCGCGCCACGGCCGTGGCCACCGCATTCCGCCCAGCGAAGTCAACTACCGCGCCAACATCGCGGCGCTGAAAAGCCTGGGCGTGACCGACGTGCTGTCGCTGTCGGCCGTCGGCGGCCTGCGCGCCGACCTGCCACCCGGCACTTTCGTGGTGGTGGACCAGTTCATTGACCGCAGCTTCGCGCGCGACAAGACCTTCTTCGGCACCGGTCTGGTGGCCCATGTGTCGATGGCCCAGCCGGTGTGCACGCGCCTGGGCGACCACCTTCAGGCCGCGTTGGCGCAGCAGGGCGTGCCGCATGCGCGGGGCGGCACCTACCTGGTGATGGAAGGCCCGCAGTTTTCAACGCTGGCCGAGTCGCAGCTGTACCGCAGCTGGAACGCCAGCGTGATTGGTATGACGAATATGCCCGAGGCCAAACTGGCGCGCGAGGCCGAGCTTTGCTACGCCTCGGTGGCTATGGTGACGGACTTCGACTGCTGGCACCCCGGCCACGACGCGGTGACGGTGGATGCCATCGTGCACGTGCTGCTGGGCAACGCGCAGGCCGCGCGCACCCTGGTGGCGGGGCTGGCCGGCGGCATCACCGCCGACCCGAAGGCGCTGGCTTGCAGCTGCCGCAGCGCCTTGCAGCACGCGCTGATCACCGCGCCCGAAGCGCGTGACCCGGCGATGGTGGAGAAGCTGCGCGGCATTGCTGGCCGCGTGCTGGGAGCCGCAGCGTGAAGGTGGCCGGTGTGGCCCTGCGCCCGCTGCGCACCACCGCGCAGCACGACGCCATCGAGGTCATCGACCAACGCCTGTTGCCGCACCGCCTGCACCTGGAAACGCTGCGCACGCTGCAGCAGGTCTACACCGCCATCCGCGACATGTGGGTGCGCGGCGCGCCGCTGATCGGCGCCACCGCCGCCTACGGCCTGGCGCTGCAGATGCGGCAGGACGCGTCCGATGGCGCGCTGGAAACCACCGCCGATTACCTGCGCACGGCCAGGCCGACGGCGGTGAACCTGGATTGGGCCCTGACGCGGATGGTCCGCCTGCTGCGCCCGGTGGCGGCGGCCAACCGTGCCGCAGCGGCCTGGCAGGCCGCGGACGCCATCGCCGAGGAAGACGTGGCCGTCAACGCCGCCATCGGCCAGCACGGGCTGGCGCTGCTGCGGGCGCTGGCTGAACGCAAGGCGGCCGCAGGCCAGCCGGGCCCGGTGAACGTGCTGACGCATTGCAATGCCGGCTGGTTGGCCACCGTGGACTGGGGCACCGCCACCGCGCCCATCTACCAGGCCCATGCCGCTGGCTTGGCGGTGCATGTGTGGGTGGACGAGACCCGCCCGCGCAACCAGGGCGCCAGCCTGACGGCCTGGGAACTGGGCCAGGCCGACGTGCCGCACACGCTGATCGCCGACAACGCCGGCGGGCATTTGATGCAGCACGGCCAGGTCGACATCGTCATCGTCGGCTGCGACCGCGTCACGGCGCGCGGCGATGTCTGCAACAAGATCGGCACCTATTTGAAAGCGCTGGCAGCGCACGACAACGGTGTGCCCTGCTACGTGGCCATGCCGACGTCCACACTCGACATGAGCCTGCTGG
>JAYVBO010000089.1:0-10097 GCA_043750435.1 Betaproteobacteria bacterium
AGGCCGCGACATCTGGCTGCTGACGATCACCCACACCGCCACCGGCCTGGACACCGACAAGCCGGCGTTCTGGGTCGACGGCAACATCCACGCCGCCGAACTGACGGCCAGCACGGCCTGCCTGTACTGGCTGCACCAGCTGGTCAGCGCCTACCTGGCGGGCGACGCCCAGAGCAAGCAATTGCTGGACACCCGCGTCGTCTACATGGTGCCGCGCCTGAACCCTGACGGTGCCGAGCTGGCGCTGGCCGACAAGCCGCGCCACATCCGCAGCAGCACGCGGCCTTACCCCTTTGACGAAGAGCCGGTGGACGGCCTGACCGTTGAAGACATAGACGGCGACGGCCGCGTGCTGCAGATGCGCGTGCCCGACCCGCACGGCGGCTACAAGCTACACCCGGACGACCCCCGGTTGATGGTGGCGCGCGAACCCGGCGAATTCGGTGGCCGCTACTTCCGCATCATTCCGGAAGGCACGCTGAAGAACTACGACGGCTTGATGATCAACGCCAACCCCGACCGCGAAGGCCTGGACCTGAACCGCAACTTCCCGGCCTACTGGCGGCAAGAGTTTGAGCAGGTCGGCGCAGGCCCCTATCCGACCAGCGAACCCGAAGTGCGGGCCATGGTGCACTTCATCACCAGCCACCCCAACATCGGTGCGGCGGTCAGCTTCCACACCCACAGCGGCGTCATCCTGCGGCCCATGGGCATGCAAAGCGACGACGACATGACGCCCGAAGACCTGTGGTCCTACAAGCGTTTTTCCGACCTCGGCACCCAGCTCACCGGCTACCCGGCCATCAGCATCTGGCACGACTTCAAGTACCACCCCAAGCAGGTCATCACCGGCACCCAAGACTGGATCTACGAACACCTGGGCGCGCTGTTCTGGACGGTGGAAATATGGGCCCCGAACAAAGAGGCCGGCATCACCGACTACAAGTGGATCGACTGGTACCGCGAACACCCCGTCGAAGACGACGTGAAGCTGCTGAAGTGGTCCGACGAGCAATGTGGCGGCAAGGCCCACGTCGACTGGTACCCCTACCAGCACCCGCAACTGGGCCCTGTTGAGCTGGGCGGCTGGGACAAGATGAACTACTGGCGCGACCCGCGGCCCCACCTGCGTGAGCGCGAGGCTGCGCGCTTCCCGGCCTGGCTGATGCAGATCGGTTTGAGCCTGCCCAAGCTGGAAGTGCTGCGCGCCGAAGTGCAGGCCCTGGGTCCCGACACCTGGCGCGTGCGCTTCGCGGTGGCCAACAGCGGCTGGCTGCCGGCCTACGTGAGCAAGCGCGCGCTGGAACGCAAGACCGCGCGCGGTACGGTGTTCAACATCCACTTGCCGGCCGGTGTCACGCTGACCGCCGGGCGTGAGCGCGTTGAAGGCGCGCACCTGGAAGGCCACGCGCCCAAGGGTTCGCTGCAGGCCTTTTTGCCGAATCGCGACATCACCGGCGACCGCGCAGTGGTGGAGTGGGTGGTGCGTGGCCCGCGCGGCACGGCCATCGCGCTGACGGCCACCGCCGATCGCGCCGGAACGGTGCGCACCGAAGTCACGCTGGACTGAGCACCCGCGCACGGCGCAGCGGCTGGCCACCGACCCAGCCGGGCGCCCACAACCCGGCCTGACACAGGCTGTCAGAATGCGGCGCATGCAGACGGCACCGATGACCTGGGGCGACAGCCCGACCAGCCGCGCACCGGGCCGCGTCTACACCGACGAAGGCCTGTACCGCGAAGAGCTGGAACGCTTCTTCTACCGCGGCCACTGGTGTTACGTGGGCCTGGAATGTGAAGTGCCCGACGCCGGCAACTTCAAGAAGTCGGCGGTGGGTGAACGCAGCGTGGTGATGGTGCGCGATGCCCTGGGCGAGATCCATGTCGTCGAGAACCGCTGTGCCCATCGCGGCGTGGCCTTCTGCCGCGAACGCACCGGCACAGTGACGTCTTTCACTTGCCCTTACCACCAGTGGACCTACAAGCTCGACGGCAGCCTGCAAGGCCTGCCGTTTCGCCGTGGCGTGAAGAAGGGCGGCCAGGTGCAGGGCGGCATGCCGGCTGATTTCAACCTGGCCGACCACGGCCTGACGAAACTGAAAGTGGCCCGGCGCGGCGGCGCGGTCTTTGCCAGCTTTGATCACGAAGTCGAAGCTTTCGAGGACTACCTGGGCCCTGAAGTGCTGCCCTACTACGACCGCGTCTTCAGCGGCCGGCCGCTGAAGCTGCTGGGCATCAACCGCCAGCGCATCCCTGCCAACTGGAAGCTGATGCAGGAGAACATCAAGGACCCCTACCACCCGGGCTTGCTGCACACCTGGTTCGTCACCTTCGGCCTGTGGCGCGCCGACCAGGACAGCCGCATGGTGATGGATGCGCGCCACCGCCACGCCTGCATGGTGTCCACGCGCAACGACGGTGGCGCGTCGGCCGTGACGCAAGGCGTGACCAGCTTCCGTTCGGACATGAAGCTGAACGACCCGCGCCTGCTCGACGTGGTACCCGAACCCTGGTGGGGTGGGCCGTCGGTAGTGATGATGACGCTGTTCCCCAGCCTGATCATTCAGCAGCAGGTCAATTCGCTGTCGACCCGCCACATCCGCCCAGTGAGCCCTGGCGTCTTCGACTTCGTCTGGACGCATTTCGGTTTTGCCGACGACAGCGACGAGATGACGCAGCGCCGCCTGCGCCAGGCCAACCTCTTCGGACCGGCCGGTTTCGTCTCGGCCGACGACGGCGAGGTCATCGAATTCGTGCAGCAGGCCTTTGCCGCCAACCCCGATGCGCGCACCGTCAGCGAACTCGACGGCCTGGACGCCAAGGCCACGCCGCACATGGTCACCGAGACCCTGATCCGCGGCATGTATGGCTACTGGCGCGGCGTGATGGACCTGTGAACACGCCACTCGACTTCGACAGCTGGATGGCCCTGCAGGCGCTGTACGCCGACTGCGCGGCGGCGCTGGACGCCCGCGAGCTGCACCGCTGGCCGGACTTCTTCACCGCAGACGGTGTCTACCGCCTGCAATCGCGCGAGAACCACGACCGCGGCCTGCCGCTGTGCACGCTGGCCTTCGAAGGCCAGGGCATGCTGAAGGACCGCGTCTACGGTGCCAGCGAGACGATTTTTCACGACCCCTATGCGCAGCGCCATGTCGTCAGCGCGCCGCGTGTGCTCAGTCAGGATGCAGCCGGTCTGCGCTGCGAGGCCAGCTATGTCGTGGTCCGCACCAAGCGCGATGCGATGCCGGAAATCTTGAGCGTCGGGCGCTATCTGGACACGGTTGTGGCCACGCCGCAGGGCTGGCGTTTTGCACGCCGCGAAGTCATCTTCGACAACGATCTGATCCCCAATTCGATCATCGATCCGATCTGAGCCGCTGGCCGAAACGGAACACCGCCACGCTCGCTCTCAGGTTGGGCCAGCGCCGCACGACAAGGCCACCCTGCAGGCCGAAACTGTCGGTCACGGTCAGGCCGCAGCGCTGCGCCAGCACTTTGAAGTCGGCGTAGGTGCCGACGCGGATGTTGGGCGTGTCGTACCACTGGTAGGGCAGGGCGCGCGTGATGGGCATGTGGCCCTGCAGCACGTGCAAGCGGTTGGCCCAGTGCGCGAAGTTGGGGAAGCTGACGATGCCGATGCGCCCCACGCGCGCTGTTTCGCGCAGCATGTTTTCCGTCTTGCGCAGGTGTTGCAGGGTGTCCAGCTGCAGCACCACGTCGAAGCTGTGGTCGTCGAACAGCGCCAGCCCGTCTTCCAGGTTGAGCTGGATGACGTCGATGCCGCGCTGCACGCAGGCCAGCACATTGGCGTCGTCCAGTTCGATGCCGTAGCCCGTGCAGCCCTTGTGGTCGCGCAGATGGGCCAGCAGTTCGCCGGTGCCGCAACCCAGGTCGAGCACGCGGCTGCCGGCCGGTACCAGGTCGGCGATGATTTCGAGGTCGCGTCGCTCGCTCATGACGCGAATTCCTGGGCGATGCGTTCGAAGTAGGCGCGCATCACACCGTGGTAGCGCGGGTCTTCGAGCAGGAAGGCGTCGTGGCCGTGCGGGGCGTCGATCTCGGCGTAATTGACGGCGATGCGGTTGTCCACCAGCGCCTTGACGATCTCGCGCGAACGGGCCGGGGCGAAGCGCCAGTCGGTGCTGAAGCTGACCAGCAGGTAGCGATTGTTTTTGGCGCCGGCGAAGGCTTGCGTCAGACTGCCGCCGTGTTCACGCGCCGGGTCGAAATAGTCCAGCGCGCGGGTGATCAGCAAATAGGTGTTGGCGTCGAAGTAGGCGCTGAACTTGTCGCCCTGGTGGCGCAGGTAGCTTTCGATCTGGAATTCGACGCCTTGCGTCGTGTAGGCCAGGACATCGGACTTCAGTTCGCGGCCGAACTTGGTCTCCATCGCGTCTTCGGCCAGGTAGGTGATGTGGCCGATCATCCGCGCCACCCGCAGCCCGCGCTGCGGTACCACGCCGTGTTCGTAGAAATGGCCGCCGTGGAAGTCGGGGTCGGTGACGATGGCGCGCCGGGCCACTTCGTTGAAGGCGATGTTCTGCGCCGACAGATTGGGCGCGGTGGCCACGGCCACGCAGTGGCGCAGCTTGTCGGGGTGGCGCAGCGTCCAGGCCAGGGCCTGCATGCCGCCCAGGCTGCCACCCAGCACGGCCGCCAGCTGCGTGATGCCCAGGCGCTGCACCAGCCGCACCTGCGCGTCCACCCAGTCTTCCACCGTCACCACGGGGAAGTCGGCGCCCCACACGCGGCCGGTTTCGGGGTTGATGTCCATGGGTCCGGTCGAGCCGAAGCACGAACCCAGGTTGTTCACGCCGATGACGAAAAAGCGGTCCGTGTCCAGCGGCTTGCCGGGGCCGACCAGGTTGTCCCACCAGCCGGCCTGGCCCTGCGCGTCCAGACCGGCCACATGCTGGCTGGCATTCAGCGCGTGGCAGACCAGCACGGCGTTGCTGCGCGCGGCATTCAGCCTGCCGTAGGTCTCAAAGCGCAATTCATAAGCCGGTAGCAGGGCACCGCTGCGCAAGGGCAGCGGTTCGCTGAAGTGCATCTGCTGGGCTGTGACGTAACCGAGGGAAGGCATGTAGGGGCGCGAGTCTGGGGGCGAATTATGCTGGGCCATGAACCCTGTACGCCCCTGGTTTGACGGCTTTGAAGCGCGCGATTTCGATCTCGCCGGCACGCGCATCCACGCGCGCACCGGTGGGCGCGCGGATGCCCCACCGCTGCTGCTGATCCACGGCTTCCCGCAAAGCCACGTGCTGTGGCACCGCGTGGCGCAGCACCTGGCGCCGCACTTCCGCCTGGTGCTGCCCGACCTGCGCGGCTATGGCGACAGCGCCAAGCCGCCCGGGGAAGCGGACCACGCCAGCTACAGCAAGCGCGCGCTGGCGCAAGACCTGGCGCTGCTGATGCAGGCGCTGGGCCATGAGCGCTACGCCGTCTGCGGCCACGACCGCGGCGCCCGCGTGGCCCACCGCCTGGCGCTGGACCACGCCAGCGCCGTGAGCCGCCTGGCGCTGATCGACATCGCGCCCACGCTGGACATGTATGCCGCCACCGACATGCGCTTCGCCAGGGCCTACCACCACTGGTTCCACTTGATCCAGCCCTATCCGCTGCCCGAAACCATGATCGGCGGCTGCGCACCGGCCTACCTGCGCGCCGTGCTGGGCGGTTTGGGCGCAGCGGGCACGGCCTACATCGAGCCCGAAGCCCTGGCCGACTACGAACGCTGCTTCTGCACGCCCGCCGGCATCCACGCCGCCTGCGAGGACTACCGCGCCAGCGCCGGCATCGACCTGGACCACGACCGCGCCTCGCGCGCTGCCGGGCAGAAGATTGCCTGCGATGTGCACCTGCTGTGGGGCCAACGCGGCGTGGTGCAGGCGCTGTTCGACCCGCTGGCGCTGTGGCAAGCCCAATGCAGCGCCACGGTGACGGGCGTGGCGCTGCCGGCGGGGCATTTCATTCCCGAGGAACTGCCGCAGGAAACGGCGGCGGCCTTGCTGGGGTTCTTCGCGCCTCCGGCCTAGTCGCCAGTGCTGCAACGGCGCCACCCTGGCGTCCAGGTTTGCTATGGTTTATCAAGTTATGGTCGTTTTTAGATAAACTCACCATAAGTTGATCAAGACGGCTCACGATGGACGCAAGAGACAACCCCTACGTGCCGGGTGCAGGCACCCCACCACCCGAACTTGCGGGGCGACACGATGTTCTCGAAAAGGCCGAAGTCGCGTTGGCCCGCATTCAGCGCCGACGCCCCGCCAAGAGCTTGATCGTCGTGGGACTGCGCGGAGTGGGCAAGACGGTCTTGCTGGTCCGGTTCCAGCGACAGGCTGAAGATTTGGGGTTTCAGTCCTCCCTCATCGAGGCGCACGAAGGCAAGTCTTTGCCAGAACTGGTTGTGCCTGCGCTCAGGAAAATCCTTTTTTCACTGAGCTTGACGGCCGCAGCGGGCGACAAGGGCCGCCGAGCGCTGCGCGCACTTCGAAGCTTCATGGGCACCGTGAAGATTTCCTGGAACGACATGGAACTCGGCATCGAACCGGTGCCCGGCATGGCGGACAGCGGTGACCTCGAACATGATTTGTCGGACCTGTTCGTCGCGGTAGGCGAGGCCGCAGCGGAAAGAGAAACAGCCGTTGCCCTGTGCATCGATGAAATGCAATACCTGAGTCAGAAAGAATTCAGTGCGCTGATCATGGCCGTTCACAAGGTATCGCAGATGAACTTGCCGCTCATCGTGGTGGGTGCCGGGTTGCCGCAGATTCTCGGCTTGGCCGGCGAATCCAAGTCCTATTCGGAACGGCTCTTTGACTATCCAAGGGTGGGTGCTCTCAACGTTGCCGACGCCGAGCAGGCGCTGGTCCAACCAGCCCGGCAAATGCAGGTGGAGTTCGACAGCGACGCCATCGCCAAGATCATTGCGGTCACCAAGGGCTACCCTTATTTTCTGCAGCAATGGGGCTACGAAGTCTGGAACATCGCCAGCCAATCACCCATCGAATTGAGCGATGTTGAACGCGCCACGACCCAAGCCATTGCCGCTTTGGACGAAAGCTTTTTTCGGGTGCGATTTGACCGTTGTACGCCATCGGAAAAGCGCTACATGCGGGCCTTGGCTGACCTGGGCGAGGGCGCGAAAAGGTCGGGCGATGTGGCCGACCGCCTGGGTGTGAAAGTGACCAGCATCGGCCCTACGCGGTCGAAGCTGATCACCAAGGGAATGATCTACAGCCCCCAGCATGGCGAAACGGCATTCACGGTCCCCCTGTTCGACGACTACATGCGTCGGACCATGCCAGGCGACGACTGGAAACGTTGAACTCGCTAGTCGGCGTCGGCCGGCTGCAGCAATGGCAGCAGTGCCAGCACATCGGCTTTCGTGCGGTAGTGGCCGAAGGCCGCCTCGTCTTGCTGGCGCACGATGGGGAAGGTGTCCAGCATGTAGGCCGCGTCGTCGGCGCCCAGGCCGTAGAGGTGGAAGAACAGCGCGTCCAGCGCCGCCAGGCGGGCGCGGCGGTCTGCGTCGTTCCAGGTGATGGGCGGCAGCACCTCGCCTTGTGCGTCCACAAAGCCCAGGTCGCGCGCGAAGGCGGCCAGGTCGTGGGCGGTGTAGCTCAGGGCCAGCACTTGGGGGATGACGAAGTCGGCGAAGGACGGGTTGGCGTGGTGGCCGTTCATCAGGCCGGCCTTGCGCATCGCGGCGGTGAAGGGCTCGGGTAGCGGTTCTTCGAAGCGGGCGGGGGCGATGACGGGGAGCTGTTCCAGGATGAACCAGTTGAGATGCTGGCCCTGGATCTTTTGCCGAGCCAGGAAATCGAATGCCGAACTGTTGATCAGCGACAGCAGCAAAGCGCTGATTCGTGCGCGTTCCTGAGGTGCCGAGGTTGACGAGGGCAAGAGCAGGGGCACGGTGTTGCCGAATCCTGCACGCGGCAGGATGGCCGCAATCATCGAGCGCATGTTGGTCGGCGCAGTCACGTCCTTGTAGCCCAGCACGTACTGCACATCCTCTGCCAACTCGGGTTCTAGCACCCAGTACTGAGGCGCGGGCATGCGCCCAGCGTCGGCTTTCGCCCTGGCGGTGATGGGTGAGGGTTGGGCTGCACGGTGCAAGTTTCCGGTGTTAACTACAACGTCGGCAGCACGATGGTCGTAGGCCTGAAGCATCTTTCCTTCGTACAACGGCCAGGCACATTGGTCGCCCTTGCGCCAGCGTCCCAAGTCAGCACGGCTGAACCCTTCGTCTTGAAGCCACTTGGCCGTGCGGAAAAGCCCGGAGTCGGTGGTCATGTCGAACATGCGCACGTACTGCATGGCCCAGCGATTTTGCGCTTGTGCGTTGCCCGCGCCGTGTTGCACCAGTACCGTGTGCTGCGCGTAGACCTGCATCGCGATGCGGGAATCGCGTGCGTTGCGAAAGATAGGCGCAGCACCAGTATTGGGGTTCACGCGGGCGAAGTCTTCGGCGCTCAATCGCAGCGTTCGTTCGGGTGCTGCCAAATCGTCCAGCGCATGCAGGAAGAACGCACAGCGGGTGTTTTCGAAGCGGCGCGCCGGGCCGCCGAAAACGAGCGTGCAGAATTTGAAACTGGCGTGCACGTCGGCAAAGAAGACCTTGCGGTTTTCGAAATCGAACAGGGCTCCCAGCCGCCCCGTCGTCGCAATGCTCTTGAAGAAAACCGCCGCCCCTTTGTCCGCCGCAATGCCACTCGGCGTGAGCAAAGCCACCACCCCGCTCGGCCGCACCAGCGCCTGCGCGCGTTCGACGAACAGGCTGTACAGGTTCACGTCGCCACCACCCAGCAGCGGGTAGTCGCCGGCCTTGCCCAGCACGCGGGCGTTGGCCTCGGCGCGGTCCACGGCCAGCGCGTAATCGGCGGCGAGCGGCGCTTTCTTCTTCTGCAGCGCGGCGATCAAAGCCTTGCGGTCGGCCGCGCGCGGCTGGGCGGCGATGTTCGGTTCGCGTTCGGCAAACCACTCCACTTCCTGCAGCTTGATGCGGTCCCACGGCGGGTTGCCGATCACCGCGTCAAAGCCCGGGTTGGCACCGGCAAACGCCGTGGGGAAAGCCGTCCACCAGTGGAAGAACTTTTCTTGCTGCGCCAGTGCACGCGTGCGTTGCAACAGCGCGTTGGCGGCGTCCACTGCAGCACCTGAACCGTCCAGCTTGCCGGCACCCAGCGTGACCACCAGGTTGCGCGCCGGGTTCAGCACTTCGCTCAGCGCCAGGCGCAGCGTGTCGTCGCCCAGGGCGCCCAGCTTGCGCGCGTTGGCCGGCGGCCAGCCGGGTTGCAGCCAGCGCATGGCGCGCCAGAAATCCAGCAGCGCGTGCAGCGGCGCCACCTGGGCGTCGGCATCGGCCGAGAGTTGCTTAGACATCTGCGCTTCTGCGATGTCGACGTCGGTCAGGTCGGCCACCTGCTCCAGGCTGCGCGCGGCGATCTCCAGCCGGTCGAGCTCGCCCTTGTGGAACAGCATGCCCAGCGCATTGAGCCCGCGCTGAACATCAATCAGCCGCTCGCCGTGCAGCGAGTCCCCATGCTTGAGGTGATGGTCCAGAAAGCTCAGCGGCGCGCCCACGGTGAAGGTGTGCAGCCACAGCGCGGTCTTGGCCAGCTCCACCGCCATCAAGTTCTTGTCGACGCCGAAGATGCTCTTCTTCAGCACCATGCGGCGCACGATGTGGCGGTCGTCGAGCTGCGCGTCGGTGACGTGCCAACCATGCTGCGTGGCCTGCGCCTTGATGCTGCGCCGGATGTGCGCGACGCGCGCCACGATGGGGCTCTGCCAGGGCTGGCCCTTTTCCACCAAGTGCGCGGACCAGGGCTGTTCGGCCACCAGCAGCTGCGCCGCTGACGCGGCCTCCAGCACACGGTCTGCGAGGTCATCGATCAGCGCCACCAGGAAGTGGCCGCTGCCCATGGCGGGGTCGCAGATCTTGAGTTCGAGGATCACGCTGGCGGGGTCGGCCTTGTCCAGCCGATCCCAGTCGCCCGGGTTGAGCGAGTGCTTTTTCTTCCAACCGGCAACCAGTTTTTCGAAGGCTGCCGTGCGTTCACTCGCCAGCAAACCGACCGATTCGCGCA
>JAYVBO010000090.1:0-4368 GCA_043750435.1 Betaproteobacteria bacterium
CCTCGTCGCGGCGGTGGGCGCCCAGAACGGGCTGGTCGTGTTTGACGAGGCCTATCAACCCTTCGCCGCACGCAGCTGGATGCAGCGCATGGCCGCGCACGACCACGTGCTGGTGCTGCGCACGCTGTCCAAGTTCGGCCTGGCCGGTGTGCGCCTGGGTTACCTCTGCGGCGCGGCGGCGCTGGTCGACGAAATCGACAATGTGCGCCCGCCCTATAACGTCAGCGTGCTGAACGCCGAAGCCGCCCTGTTCGCGCTGGAACACGCAGCCGAATACGCCCGCCAGGCGGCCTTGCTGTGCAGCGAACGCGAACGCCTGCAAGCTGCCTTGCGCAACATGCCCGCCGTGCACGCCTGGCCCAGCGAAGCCAACATGATCCTGGTGCGGGTGCCCGATGCCAAGCGCGCTTTCGACGGCATGAAGGCGCGCGGCGTGCTGGTCAAACACATCGCCGGTCTGCACCCGCTGCTGGCCAATTGCCTGCGTCTGACGGTGGGCACACCCACTGAAAATGACACCATGATCCGCGCTCTGCAAGAAAGCCTTTGATGACAAACCGCACCGCCGATGTCACCCGCAACACCAAGGAAACGCAGATCCGTGCGCGCATCGATCTGGACGGCACCGGTGCCGCCCAACTCGCCACCGGCATCGGCTTCTTCGACCACATGCTCGACCAGATCGCCCGCCACGGCCTGATAGACCTCGACATCCAGGCCATCGGCGACCTGCACATCGACGGCCACCACACGGTTGAAGACGTGGGCATCACCTTCGGCATGGCGGTGGCGCAGGCGGTGGGCGACAAGAAGGGCATCACCCGCTATGGCCACAGCTATGTGCCGTTGGACGAGGCGCTGTCGCGCGTGGTGATCGACTTTTCCGGCCGCCCGGGCTTGCACATGGACGTGCCTTTCAAGGCCGGAATGGTCGGTGCCTTCGACACCCAACTGACCTACGAGTTCTTCCAGGGTTTCGTCAATCACGCCCTGGTCACGCTGCACATCGACAACCTGAAGGGCGACAACGCCCACCACCAGTGCGAGACCATCTTCAAGGCCTTCGCCCGCGCGCTGCGCATGGCGCTGACGCCCGACCCCCGCTCGGCCGGCGTCATCCCGTCGACCAAGGGCTCGCTCTGACATGAGCACGGTCGCTGTCGTGGACTACGGCATGGGCAACTTGCGCTCGGTCTCGCAGGCGGTGATGCACGTGGCCGTGGGCAGCGGTGTCGAGGTCATCGTCACCCGCAGCCCGCAAGACGTGCTGGCCGCCGACCGCGTGGTGCTGCCGGGCCAGGGCGCCATGCGTGACTGCATGCGCGAGCTGCATGACTCAGGCCTGAAAGACGCCGTGCTGCACGCCGCCGCTCACAAGCCGCTGCTGGGCGTGTGCGTGGGCATGCAGATGCTGCTGGACCACAGCGAAGAGCAGGACACGCCGGGCCTGGGTTTGATCCCCGGCTGGGTGCGGCGCTTCCAGCTGGCCGGCCAACTGCAACCCGACGGCAGCCGCTACAAGGTGCCGCAGATGGGCTGGAACCGCGTGCGGCAAGCGCAGCAGCCCCAGCCGCACGCGCTGTGGGCCGGCGTGCCCGACGACAGCTGGTTCTACTTCGTGCACAGTTACTACACCCAGCCGGCGCAGCCCGAGCACAGCGCCGGCAGCACCGAGTACGGCGAGCGCTTTACCTGCGCCGTGGCGCGGGATAATATTTTCGCGACCCAGTTCCACCCCGAAAAAAGTGCCGAACAGGGGCTCGCCCTCTACCGCAACTTCCTTCACTGGCAACCTTAATCCTCGGCCCACCCATGCTGCTCATACCGGCCATCGACCTCAAAGACGGACAGTGCGTCCGCTTGCAACAAGGGGACATGAACGTCTCCACCACCTTTGGCCTCGACCCTGCGGCCATGGCCCAGCGCTGGCTGGACGCTGGCGCGCGCCGCCAGCATCTGGTTGACCTGAACGGTGCCTTCGCCGGCAAGCCGGTGAACGAGCCGGCCATCAAGGCCATCCTGCGGGTGGTGGGCGACAAGATCCCGGTGCAACTGGGCGGCGGCATCCGCGACCTGGACACCATCGAACGCTACCTGGACGACGGCATCAGCTACGTGATCATCGGCACGGCTGCGGTCAAGAGCCCGGGCTTTCTGCGCGACGCCTGCACGGCGTTTGGCGGCCACATCATCGTCGGCCTGGACGCCAAGGACGGCAAGGTCGCCACCGACGGCTGGAGCAAGCTCACCGGCCACGAGGTCATCGACCTGGCCAAGAAGTTCCAGGACTACGGCGTTGAAGGCGTGATCTACACCGACATCGGCCGCGACGGCATGCTCACCGGCATCAACATCGAAGCCACAGTGAAGCTGGCGCAGGCCCTGACCATCCCGGTATTCGCGTCGGGAGGCCTGTCCGACATCACCGACATCGAAAGGCTGTGCGCCATCGCCAGCGACGGCGTCGAAGGCGTGATCTGTGGGCGCAGCATCTACACCGGCGCCCTGGACTTCGCAGCCGGACAACGGCGCGCTGACGAACTGGCGCAGTAAGTTCAGTCGCCAGCCGCCCATGAAAAAGGGCCGCAACTTGCGTTGCGGCCCTTGCTCATCAACTGAATTCAGGCTGTCAGGCGGCGCTTGCCCAGGAAACCCAAGCCTGCCAGACCGGCGAGCATCAGTGCGTAGCTGGTAGGTTCAGGAACAGCGGAGGCGATCAGGAAACCCCGAATTTCGCCGCCCGGGAACGTGGCGTCGTGCACGTTCACATAGGCCTTGCCGGCCTGCGTGCCCGCCAGCAGCGTCGCAAAAGACCCCGAAGGCAGCGTGAAGGTGTTCGTGTAGAACCCGGTGGTTGTTGCGGGGAAGGACGTGAAGCCCAGGAACACGGCCACGGTGCCGGTGCCGGCCACTGCCGTGCAGCAGTGGATGTGGCTGGCCGTGGCAACGCCGCCCGTCAAGCCGATGAAGATTTCGGTGACCGCCACGGTAAAGGCCACGTCGTCGAAGGTGACGAAAGCCGAACCTGACGCTGTGGTGGTAACCGGCGGGGACTCCGCAGCGCCCGTCAACGCGGCAGCGAAAGAATAGGAAGCAGCCTGAGCGGGCGCCCCCACCAGTGCGCATGCAGCCATGGCCACAGCGGCCAATATGGGGGTGTTAAGTTTCATCGGTTCCACTCCTTGTGCGGTATTTGCTGCGAAGTCTAGACAGATACGTGACAGACGGGGCATTTGTATGCCGCTGTGTGATCCTGAACCCCGCGACTCAGGGGGGTCAGCTGCGTCGATAATCACCGAATGCTCGCTAAACGAATCATTCCTTGTCTTGACGTCACCGGCGGCCGTGTCGTCAAGGGCGTCAATTTTGTTGAACTGCGCGATGCCGGCGACCCGGTGGAAATCGCCGCCCGCTACAACGAGCAAGGAGCGGATGAGCTGACCTTCCTCGACATCACCGCCACCAGCGACGGTCGCGACCTGATCCTGCACATCATCGAAGCCGTGGCTTCGCAAGTCTTCATCCCGCTGACCGTGGGTGGCGGCGTGCGCAGCGTGGCCGACGTGCGGCGGTTGCTGAATGCCGGCGCCGACAAGGTCAGCTTCAATTCAGCCGCGGTGGCCAACCCGCAGGTCATCCGCGACGCGTCGGACAAATACGGCGCGCAGTGCATCGTCGTGGCCATCGACGCCAAGAAGCGGCTCGGCGAAGACCTGGCCAGCAAGGGCCCGGGCTGGGACGTCTACACCCACGGCGGCCGCCAGAACACCCACCTCGACGCGGTGGCCTGGGCGCGGCAGATGGCCGAGCACGGCGCCGGTGAGATCCTGCTGACCAGCATGGACCGCGACGGTACCAAGATAGGCTTCGATCTGGCGCTGACCCGCGCGGTGAGCGACGCGGTGCCGGTGCCGGTGATCGCCTCGGGCGGCGTCGGCGCGCTGGAGCATTTGTCTGAAGGCATACGCGTGGGCGGTGCCGATGCCGTGCTGGCGGCCAGCATCTTCCACTACGGCGAATTCACCGTCGGACAAGCCAAGGCGCTGATGGCGCGTGACGGCATACCGGTGCGCATCTGATGAGCAAAGCAAAACCCCAGGCCGACGGCCGCGACCCCAAGTCCACCCGCAAGGTGATCAAGCCGGCAACCCAACACCTGGGCGAGGTGCGCCTCATCGGTGGCCAGTGGAAGCGCAGCAAGCTGCCGGTGGCCAACCGCCCCGGCCTGCGCCCCACGCCCGACCGGGTGCGCGAAACCCTGTTCAACTGGCTGGGTCAGGACCTGGGCGGTTGGCGCGTGCTGGACGCCTTCGCTGGCAGCGGTGCGCTGGGCTTCGAAGCCGCTTCGCGCGGCGCTGCCGAAGTACT
>JAYVBO010000091.1:0-4368 GCA_043750435.1 Betaproteobacteria bacterium
CGGCGCTATCGGCAACGGCCTGGTGCCGCGGGCGTGTCGTTGCGCCAAGCCACGCACCCGATCCAATCACTGGTCTGCCTCGCCTCAAGGTTCGTCGCAAGGACCGGCGCCCACGCAATGGAGGCCAGCAGGACTTCCCGCGCGGGCTGCCATTCGTCCAGCGCCAAACCCAGGCATTTCAGCCGGGCTTCCATAACGGCCCAATGACCGGCCAACAGGCGCCGCGCTGCGCGGGTGTCGGGCGCTGCGGCCACGACATCGGCAACGGCCGGGCCCAGGTAGAGCGCTGCGCTGGCCTGCAGTTCTTCCACAGACGCATCGGCCAGGCTGGCCAGCGCCACCACGTCGACCCCCACCGCCCCCGCGCCGCACCAGGCCAGCAGCGTGACGCCAGTGTCGTGGGCCAGCGAGGCCGGCTGGCCGCCGCGCTGCTGCGGCGGCAGCGCCAGCAGGCGGGCGGCCGGTTCGGCGCCAGCTTGCGCCGCCAGCAGCTGGCGCGCCAGGCGCCGGGCGTGGTCGCGGTCCAGCGCTTGGGCGCAGTCCAGCCCGTGCTGCAGGACCCGCAGGTGCAGCTCTGGCCAGTCCGCCGGTGCACCCACAGGCCGGCAGGGGCTGACCACCACGCCGGCCGGCAGCACCAGCACCGGCAGGGCAGCGTCTGACGACGTGGCGGCTGACGCCCGCGCCGTCACAGCTGCACGGCGGGCACGCCTTGCCAGGCCGAAGCCGGGGGCAGCGTTTCGCCCTTCATCACCAGCGTCAGCGGCCCCAGGTCGACGTCGTCGCCCACTTGCGCGCCGTACAGCACATTGCAGCGCGGGCCGATGGTGACGCGGGCGCCGATGTGAACGCGGTCGATCTTCATCACGCGGTCTTCGAACAGGTGGGTCTGCGGGCAGCTGTGGGCGTTCAGTTCGCTGTGCGCGCCGATGTGCACGCAGTCGAATTCGGTGATGTCGGTGCTGTCCAGCCAGGCCGAAGCCGCGATGTGGCAACCCAGCAGGTTCAGCGCCGGCGGCAGCAGCGGCGTGCCGCGCAAATAGCGCAGCAGGTAGGGCACGGTGATGCCTTCGTACAAATTGGTGACCGCTTCGGACAGCCAGACGAAGGGCGTCCACATGGCCACGGCCTTGGGCCGGTAGCGCCCGATCAAGACCCACTTCAACGCCGCGATCCCGACCAAGGTGGTCACGCCGAACAGCAGGCCGGCCAGGCACAGCTGCAGCGCCACCATGGCCCAGCGGCCGTGGGCGGCCAGCGGCATGGCGTCCAGCACGATGGCGTAGCCGATGGCGATGACCAGAGCGTGCGGGGCGGCGATGCGTAGCGCCTCGACCCCGCCGCGGGCCATGCGCCGCCGCATTGAAGGGCGGTAGGTAAGGCTGCTGGCCACTGTGGCACTTTGTTCGCGCGCCGGCAGGTGCAGCGGCGGCGAGCCCAGCCAGGTGTCGCCCTGGTGCATCTCGGCGTTCGGGGGCACGGTGGACAGCACGCCGATCAGCACGTTGTCGGGAATGCTGGTGCCGTCGGGCACATAGGCGCCGTTGCCCACGAAGCTGCGATGGCCCACCACCGTGGCCTGCACACTCATCCAGCCGCCCACGATCTGCTCGTCGCCCAGCATCACCGCGTCGGCAATGAAGGTCTCGTCGCCCAGGGTCAGCATGTCGGGCACCACGCCCAGGGCGGTGGACAGTTCGGCGTCACGGCCCACCTTCGCGCCCAGCAGGCGGTACCAGCTGGCCGCATACACGGTGGCGTAGATGCCGTGCAGCACGGCCAGGCTGGATTCCTGGATCTGGCTGACCAGCCACTTGCTCAGGTAGCGCTTGCTGTGCACCGGCCAGCTGCCGGCCTGCATGCGCGGCAGGAAGGCCCAGCGGATGCCGGCCGACAGCAAGGCGGTGGCCATGACGAGGACGATGCTGGCCGGCATGGCCAGCGCGAAGAACTTGGCCAGGCGCAGCAAGAAGGCCTGCCAGGCGCTGATGCTGCCGTCGTCCAGCAGCGGTTGCACGGCCAGTTCCGACACGTCCAGCCAGTCGATCAGCATGAAGGCCGGGAACACCGGCAGGAAGAAGGCGGTGGCGACAGTCAGCGCGCCGACCACGAAGAACAGCGCTTCCAAGTTCAGGCGGCCGCGCGTGACCGGCGGGCGTGCGGGCCGGGCGCTGGCGTCGTCGCTGCCGATGTCTTGCGCCGGCGAGCCCGTCCACACGCGCCCGGCCGGCACCCGCGTGCCGCTGCGCAGGGCGGACTGGCCTTGCAGGTGCGCGCCGGCCGCCAGGGCCACGTCGCCTTCCAGCACGCAGAACGAGCCGATGGCGCATTCGGCGCCGATGTCGATGCGGCCCAGGTGCAGCCTGCCGCCGCGCACGGTGGCGTTTTCCAGGTTCACCGCATTGCCCAGACTGGCGCCGTCGGCTATGCGCAGCAGCTCGGGCACGCGCAGGGTGATCGACCCCACCATCACGTCGTGGCCGATGTCGGCGCCCAGCGCGCGCAGCCAGGCCACGTAGAGCGACGAGCCGGCAATCATGTAGGTGGGCGCGGCTTCCACCAGGCGGTCGGCCAGCCACCAGCGGAAATAGGTCCAGCCCCACAGCGGGTGGCTGCCGGCGGTCAGGCGACCGGCGATCAACCACTTGCCGGCCCAGGCCGCAGCGAATTCCAGCAGCGTGGCCAGCAGGAACATGCCGGTCGACATCAGCACCGCGAAGGGCACCGAGTCGTCGGGTTCGCCAGTGAAGAAGTGGTAGGTGAAGAAGGGCGCCAGCCACTGCGCCATCTTCAGCAGCACCAGCAACGGCACCGCCAGGCACTGGGCCGCACCGCAGCGCCAGCGCCGCCAGGCCGAGTGCAGCAGGAAGGGTCGTGGCGCGGTGGGCTGGCCGGCACCGGGTTCGGCCGCACTGGCGTCGGCCTGGGCCTGCAGCGCTGCGGCCAGCGCGCCCACGTGGCGCAGCCGGTACAGGTCGCGCACGGTGGCGTGGGCAAAGCGCGGGTCGGCGCGCACGGCCGACACCAGGCGCGCGGCCATCAGCGAATGGCCGCCCAGGTCGCTGAAGAAGTCCATGCTGCGCCGCACCGCCTGGCCCGGGAACAGGCGCGCGAGTGCCGCGAACAGCACCTGCTCAGCCGGCGTGTCGGGCGGGTCGGATTCGCTGGCCGCGCGCGGCGTCAGCGGCAGGGCGCGCAAGGCCTTGCGGTCGATCTTGCCCGAGGGGATGCGCGGCATCGCGGCCAGCCCTTCGAACTGCGCCGGCACCATGTAGGGCGGCAGCAGCGCCACCAACGCATGGCGCAGCGCGGGCGCGTCGGGCAGCGCGCTGCCGGTGGCCGGCACCAGGTAGGCCACCAATTGGTCGATGCCGTCGTCGGGCCGCAGCAGCACGGCCACCGTGCCCACGCCGGGCTGCTGCGCCAGCACGGCTTCGATCTCGCCCAGTTCGACGCGAAAGCCGCGGATCTTGATCTGGTCGTCGGTGCGGCCCAGGCACTGCACCTGGCCGTCGGCGGCGATGCAGGCCAGGTCGCCGGTGCGGTACAGGCGCGCGTCGTCGGCGCCCGTGGCCCAGGGGTTGGGCAGGAACTTGCGCGCGCTCAGGTCGGGGCGGCCCAGGTAGCCCTGCGCCACGCCGGGCCCAGCGATGCACAGCTCGCCGGTGGCGCCTGGCGGCAGCAGTTGCAGCGGCGCCGGCGTGCCGTCCAGCCAGGCCTCGTCGGCTATGGGCACTATCACCATCAGGTCGTAATTGGGCAGCGGCCGGCCGATGGTCACCCCTTCGCCGGGCTGCAATTCGGCCAGGCTGGCCGACACCGTGGCCTCGGTCGGGCCGTAGGTGTTGAACAGCTGGCGGCCCGGCCGCGCCCAGCGCGCCACTAGCGCTTGCGGGCACATCTCGCCGCCCAGGTTGATCAGCCGCAGGCTGGGCACGTCTTGCGCAAACAAGGCCAGCAGGGTGGGCACCGCGTGCAGCACCGTCACGCCGTGGTCGGCCAGCAGGCGGGGCAGCAGTTCGGGGTCGCCGGCGGCCTCGGCCGGGCCTATCCACAGCGTGGCACCCACCAGGTAGCTGATCCAGATTTCCTCGAAGGACATGTCGAACGAGACCGAGAAACCTTGGTAGACGCGGTCGCTGGCCTGCACGCCCAGGCGCGAGTTTTCGCTGCGCAGGAAGTGGCAGATGCTGCGATGTGAGACGGCGATGCCCTTGGGCTTGCCAGTCGAGCCCGAGGTGTAGATGACGTAGGCGGTGTGCTCGGGCAACGCGCCCGCACGGCGGCGCAACACGGTGCCTGCCGCCAGCGGCGCGCACAGCGCCAGCGCATCGGGCAGGCCGAGGTGCGCGGGCAGCGCCGGCAGGC
>JAYVBO010000092.1:0-1859 GCA_043750435.1 Betaproteobacteria bacterium
GGTGCTCGACCAGGCCGTTTGCGACGCCGATGCCAGGTTGGCCAAGAAGGCTTCACCGCGTCAGGCGGCCGGCGGCGCGCTCACGGAGAACATCCTGAAGTGCCAGCTCAAGCCCCTGGTCTTTGCGGACTACACCGGGGTCACCTTCGCGGCCGGCCAGCAGGCCCGCCTGCAGTCCGTGTTCAGCGGTGGCGTCTGCGACTGGAGCAAAGTGGGTGTGGGGCAGGTCGATCCGATCGGACCGCTGACCTACAAGGCCGGCGCCGGTGGCGTGCCCTTGCCGGCAGCACCCGTTTCGTCGCGCCTCTAGCGCCTGCCTCGGCCACGCGCCAGGGCCCGCTTCGGCTGGCCCTGGCGTCTGTCGCTGCTGCAGCGGTAAGGGAAAACCGCGACCGCCGCTAGAACCCACCCCCGTTAAGTTGGCCGCTTCACTGACGCCCGGAGAATTCCAAGATGAAACGCCGTTCTTTCATGCAAGGCGCAGCTGCCGCCACCGTGCTGGGCGCGCCCCATCTGTCGGGCCTGGCGCAGCAGAGCGTCACGCTCAAGTTCCACACCTTCATGGCGCCGCTCAGCAATGTCTGGCTGACCATGAACAAGCCGTGGATGGACAAGGTCGAGAAGGAAAGCGGCGGGCGCATCAAGTTCGAGGGCTACCCGGCCATGCAGCTGGGCGGCACGCCGGTACAGCTGTACGACCAGGCGCGCGACGGCGTGGTGGACATCGTCTGGACGCTGCCCGGCAACACCGCCGGGCGCTTCCCGCGCATCGAAGTCTTCGAGTTGCCGTTCATGATGAACAACGCCGAAGCCACGTCCAAGGCCTATTGGGAATACTTCCAGACCCAGTGCCCCGACGAGTTCAAGGAAACCCATGTGCTGGCGCTGCACGTGCACGGGCCGGGCGTGTTCCACACGGTCAGCAAGCCGATCAAGAACGCCGCCGACCTGAAGGGCTTGAAAATGCGCGGCCCGACGCGTCAGGTGACCAAGATGCTGGCCTCGGTGGGCGCTATCCCCGTGGGCATGCCGCTGCCGCAAATACCCGACGCGTTGGGCAAGGGCACCATCGACGGCTGCGTCATACCCTGGGAAGTGGTGCCTTCGGTGAAGGTGCAGGAACTGACCAAGTTCAGCAGCGAATTCGCGGCCAGCAGCCCGGCGCTGTACACCACCGACTTCGTGATGACGATGAACAAGGCGCGCTACGACAGCCTGGCGCCCGACCTGAAGAAGGTCATCGACGCCAACTCGGGCATGGCCACCTCGGCCTGGCTGGGCAAGACACAGCAGGGCAACGACCCCGCAGGCCGCAAAAGTGCCGCCGACCGCAACAACACCATCCACACCTTCACGCAGGCCGAGGCCGACGAGTTCATCAAGCTCAGCAGCCGCGTGGACGACGAATGGGTGGCCGACATGGACAAGCGCGGCTTCAAGGGCGCGGCTTTGTTGAAGTCGGCCAAGGACCTGATCGTCAAGTACGGAAAAGCTTGACGGTCGTCGCGACGCGTGGCCGCCAGGCCCCGCGCGGCGCTGACCTTAGATCGCTGCCGTGCGCGTGTTCAACCAGGCCAGTGCCTCGCCGCTGAGCTGGGGCGCCAGGCGCTCACGCACCGTGGCGTGGTAGCCGTTCAGCCAGGCGATCTCGTCGGCGCGCATCAGGTTCATGGCGATGCAGCGGGTGTCGATGGGGCACAGGGTCAACGTTTCGAATTCCAGGAACTCGCCGAAGCCGCCGTTCTCGGCCGCCATCACCGAGGTGGCGGGCACGTTCAGCACCAGGTTCTCGATGCGCACGCCCCATTGCTGGGCGCGGTACACGCCCGGTTCAATGGAGGTGATCATGCCGGGCTCCA
>JAYVBO010000093.1:0-1859 GCA_043750435.1 Betaproteobacteria bacterium
CAGCGGCGTCAGCTTGAAGGTCTTCGGCGGCATCCTGCTGGGCATCAGCTTCGTGCTGCTGAACAACCTCACCGGCTTCATCGGCACCTTGCAGGGCATGGCGCCCTGGGTGGCGGCCGCCGCACCCAGCGGCATCTATCTGCTGCTGTCGATGGCCGCCTTCGCCTGGCTGGTGCGCTACCGTTAGAACCATGACCGTCATCCATACCAAGGGCCTGATCCTCTTTGCCCACGGCGCGCGTGACCCTCGCTGGGCAGCGCCCTTCGAAGCCGTGGCGGCGCGGCTGCGCGCCACCCACCCGGGTGTGGCGGTGCGCTTGGCCTTCCTCGAATTCATGCCGCCCAGCCTGGGCGAAGCCGGCGCGCAATTGGCCGGTCTGGGCTGCGCCACGGTGGCCGTGCTGCCGATGTTCCTGGGCGCTGGCGGCCATGTCCGCAAAGACCTGCCGCTGCTGCTGGACGCGATGCGCGCCGCCCACCCTGGCGTTGCCTTCACGCTGCACCCGGCCATCGGCGAAATGGACAGCGTGGTGGCCGCGATGGCCGACGCGGCGGCGGCCCTGCTCACGCCGCCAAGCAACGCCGTCGCATGAACCTGCACCAGTTCCGATTCGTGCAGGAAGCGGTGCGCCGCGACCTCAACCTGACTGAAACCGCCAAGGCGCTGTTCACCTCGCAGCCCGGCATCAGCAAGGCCATCCTGGAACTGGAAGAAGAGCTGGGCGTGGACATCTTTGCGCGCCATGGCAAGCGCCTGAAGCGCGTCACCGAACCGGGCCTGCAGGTGCTGAAGGCGGTGGAAATCATCATGCGCGAAGTGGCCAACCTGAAGCGCATCGGCGACGAATATTCCAAGCAGGACGCCGGCACCCTGCGCATCGCCACCACCCACACCCAGGCCCGCTACTTCCTGCCCGAACCGGTGGCCCAGTTGCGGCTGCGCTACCCCAAGGTGCAGGTGGAACTGCACCAGGGCATGCCCGAACAAGTGGCGCGCATGCTGCTGGACGACGTGGCCGAAATCGGCCTGGCCACCGAAGCCCTGGCTGCCCACCCCGAACTGATCACCCTGCCCTGCTACGAATGGCAGCATGTGATGGTGGTGCCCGTGGGCCACCCGCTGGCCACCGTTGAACGGCCGACGCTGGAACAACTGGCGGCCCATCCGCTGGTGCTGTATCAGCCCACGGTGACCGGCCGAACCCGCATCGACCAGGCCTTTGCGCGGGCAGAGCTGAAGCCGCTGGTGGCGCTGGAAGCCATTGATTCCGACATCATCAAAACCTACGTCCGGCTGGGTCTGGGCGTGGGCATCGTTGCCGAAATTGCGATGCGCGCCGACCCCCCGCTGCACGCCGCATCGAATGACCTGGTGGCCCGGCCGCTGGGCCATCTTTTCGGCAGCAACATCGCCCGCGTGGCCTTCAAGCGCGGCGCCTACCTGCGGCAGTTCGTGCTGGCCTTCGCCGAACTGCTTTCGCCCCGCCTCACCCCCGCGCTGCTGGAGCGCGCGATGGGGGGCCAGGGCACCGACTACAGCCTGTGAAACACCCGACATGAACGCCATCCCTAACGCCACCGCCACCGCTGATGCCACCGCTGCTGCCACTGAATCCACACCCGCCTTCACCAGCCGCCTGCCCCAGGTGGGCACCACCATCTTCACGGTGATGTCGGCGCTGGCCAGCGAAACCGGCGCGGTCAACCTGGGCCAGGGCTACCCCGATTTCGACTGCGACCCAGCCCTGCTGGACCACGTCAACGACGCCATGCGCGAGGGCCTGAACCAGTACCCGCCGATGCCCGGCGTGCCGCAGCTGCGCCAGCGCGTGTCCGACAAGGTGGCCGCCATCTACGGC
>JAYVBO010000094.1:0-1858 GCA_043750435.1 Betaproteobacteria bacterium
GGGTCGGTGGCGGCATCCTTGTAGCAAACCAGGGTGCGGTTGGCCTCGCCGTTGCCGGCCGCCAGACGGGCCTGGAACCAGCAGGTGTTGCCGCCCAGATAGGCCACGTTGCCGCCGTTGGCGACAAAGGCGTCCATGGTGTTGCGGCGGTTGGCGGTCCAGTACTCGTCATGGCCGGCTTGCACATACAGCTGGTAGGCGGGCAGCAAGCTGGGCGTGGCGTCGATGTCGAGGTCGGTGCAGAAATCGGCCGCCAGGCCGTTCTTGGCCATCCAGCGCACCAGGTACTGCGACCAGGTGTCGAAGAAGCGGTTGAAGGCCTCGGTCAGCGGCCGGTCCAGCGAGACCTGCGAAGCGCGCACACCGCTGCTGGAATTGAAGTCGTAAATGCTTTTGCCACCGTAGGCGTTGTAGGCCTGCACGGTGAGCATGGGCACGCAGACCAGCGTTTTCACGCCGGGCGTGGCCACCGCCGGCCGCACCACGAAAGGCACGGTGCAGGCGTTGTCGCCGCTGCCGATGTAGGCGTAGTACAGCCCGCTGGGCCAATTCGCCGGCACGCTCAGGCGGTAGTTGCGCGTCCAGCGGCAGCCATTGGTGGAAGCGTCAGCCGGCACGCCGGGGTTGCCGATGGCCACCAAGGCGCTGATCATTTTGACATCTGGTTGACCGACACGGGTGAAGGTGATCGGGTAGTCGGTGGTGCCGGCGCCCACGGCCTGCGGGTCACGCAGGAAGAAGTCCAGCGTGCCACCCACCACCACGGACGGCCAGTTGGTGTAGCCCTCGAGGCTGGTGCCGATGGCGTTGACGGCGCGCGGCAGCATCAGCGCGGTGCTGCCGACCGCGGCTGAGGCGTGCATGAAATTGCGACGGGACAGTACGGCGGGCTTGCGGGGTGTGTGGGTCTTCATGGGGCTTTGTGCGTGTCGAAGGGATGAACGAATGTAGTGGCGGCCTTCGCGCAGCGGGGCCTCTGGAGGCCCTCTCCCCCTGCGGCTGAGGGGGTGGTTTGCCGCGACTTCTGCACGCTTGGGCGGGGGCCTCTGCGTTAGCCTCGTCCCCCATGCCCTCCACCGTCTTTCCCGCTTGGCAAAACGCCCACACCGGCCTGGCGCGCAGCTGGCCGCTGACGGCCGCTGCGCTGCCCCATGCCCTGCATTTGCACCCCCTGTTCGAGCGGGGCGCGCTCGCCGAACTCATCGAACGGTGCCCGCCCAGCCACAGCGCGCTGGTGCAGACCAGCGGCGCCGGCACGGGCCCGCAACGCTGGCGCGAAGGCGAGCGCGCCGGCGTGCCCGGCGAGTGCGTGATCGAGGCCATCGGCCGCCACCGCCTGTGGCTGAACCTGCGCGACGTCGGCAGCGTCGACCCGCGCTACGCCGCGCTGCTGCAGACCGCCTACGACGAATTGGCCGCGCAGCTGCCGGGCTTCGCGCCGCGCGGCCTGAAGATGGGCATCCTGATCTCGTCGCCCGGCGCCCGCGTGCACTACCACTGCGACCTGCCGGGCCAGGCGCTGTGGCAGATTGCCGGGCGCAAGCGCATCTATGTCTACCCCAACCGGCCGCCCTACCTGGCGCCGCAGGCGCTGGAAGACATCGCCTACAGCGGCTTCGAATTCAAGCTGGCCTACGACAGCGCCTTCGACGCGGCGGCGCAGGTCCTCGATCTCGAACCCGGGCAGATGCTGAGCTGGCCGTTGAACGCGCCGCACCGCGTCGAGAACGCCGACGAGCTGAACATCTCGCTGACCACCGAGCACTGGACCGAAGACAACCGCCGTTCACAGCGCATGCTGCTGGCCAACGCCGTGCTGCGCCACCGCCTGGGCTGGACCGCGCGCAGCCGGGCACTG
>JAYVBO010000095.1:0-4363 GCA_043750435.1 Betaproteobacteria bacterium
CAGCCAGCGCGTGAACAGCCGTCGCGAACGCAGGGCGCACAGGCCGCAATCGGCTGAGGGGACGGCGCAATCAACAGGTTTCATGGTGGGCACGCCGAAGAGGGAGGTCAGTACAGATTCTAGGCAGGGGGCTGACTAGAATCGCCGCGCACTTTGCGTGGCCTTCAGCAGCCCGCCCACCATGAGCCCTGCACCCGCCTCAGGCCCTGGCGACGACGGCATTGCACGCTTGCCCACCGCCCTGCGCGCCGTGGCCCTGAAGGGCGTCGAACGCCGCTACCGCAAGGGCGCCATCCTGATGCAGGAAGGCGACCCGGGCGGCACGCTGTACTTCATCGTCAGCGGTCGGCTGCGCGCCTATACGGCCACCGCTGAAGGCCAGGAATTCACCTTCGGCTACTACGGCCCGGGCGAGTACATGGGCGAGATGAGCCTGGACGGCGAACCGCGCTCGGCCAGCGTCATCGTCGAAACCGCCAGCGTCTGCCGCATCGTCACGCGGGCCACGCTGGAGGCCTGCATTGCGCAAGACCCCAGCATCACCTTCTTGCTGCTGAGCAAGGTGGTGCGCCTGGTGCGGGCGCTGTCGGTGCGGGCGCGTGACCTGGCCTTGAACAATGCCTACGGCCGGCTGGCTCAACTGCTGCGCGACGGCGCGCTGGCCCAGCCCGACGGCAGCCACTGGATGCCGCTGGCCTTGACCCAGGAACAGCTGGCGCAGCAGGTGGGTTGCTCGCGCACCATGATCACCAAGCTGATCGGCGACCTGACCAAAGGTGGCTACTTGCGCCTGGACGAACGCCGCTGGCGCCTGCTGAGACCGCTGCCGCCGAAGTGGTGAACGCCAAGGTGCGGCCCGAGGACAGGGCGGCGGCACGGCGTGAGTGGACGGCCCGGTGTCAGGCCTTGATCTTGAACAGCGCCTCGGCGTTGGTCTGGAAGAAGCGCAATTTGTCCTCGGGTGACAGCGCCATGTTGTCCAGCATGCCGACTTCTTCGACAGCGTGCTGGTAAGGGTAGTCCATCGCGTAGAGCACACGGTCCATGCCCATGAAGTCCTGCGTGAACTTCACCGCCGGTTCCCAGGCCACGCCGCTGTTGGTGACATAGAAATGCTGCTTCAGGTAATCACTGGGCTGCATGCGGATGGGCTTGACACTGGCGTAGCGCTGCGCCTTCACGGTGGCGCGGTGCATGTAGTCCAGCCGGTAGGCCCAGAAAGGCAAGGCCTCGCCCATGTGGCCGATGACCATGCGCAGCTTCGGGAAGCGGTCGAACACGCCGGCCGTGATGATGCGCAGCGCGTGCAGGCCGGTCTCGACACCGAAGCCGTAGATGGCGCCGTCCAGCCCGGCTTCCTGGAAGGGCTGCAGCATGTTGGCGGGCAGCGAATTCGGGTGCAGGTAGATGGGCGCGTCATGCGCTTCGGCGGCCGCGAAGATGTCCCAGAACTTGGGGTCGGACAGGTACTCGCCTTTGGTGTGCGAATTGATCACCACCGCATGGATGCCGAGTTGGGTGACGCCGCGTTCGATCTCTTTCGCCGCCGCCGCCGGGTCTTGCGGCGCCACGGCCAGCATGCCGGCCAGGCGCGTCGGGTGGCGCTTGATCGCGTCGGCGAGAAAGTCATTCGCGATGCGCGCGAAGCTCACGGCGGTGGCGGTGTCCATGAACTGCACGCCGGGCGAGGTCAGCGCCAGCACTTGCATCGCAATGCCGGCTTCGTCCATGTGTTGCAGGCGCAGCGCGTCCATATCGGTCAGGCACCGCATGATGTGTTGCGCGCGGTCGCTGGGGCTGCTCATATAGAAACCCATCAAACCCTTGAAGCCGGGGTCGACATCGGGTGCGTCGAACATGCGGCGGTAGATGTCCAGCATCTCGGGCGGCGCGAAGGCTTCTTCGGTCGCGATGCGCTGGTAGGGCACGGCCGCCGGGCGGCGGGTGGAAGCGGGGTCGGGCAGTTGGATGTGCATGGCGAGGCTGTGTTCAGTTCAGCAGGGGAATGGTCTTGGGGTCGGGTGCAGGCGGCCGGCTGAGCAGGTAGGCGTGGATGTCGGCCAGGTCAGCGGCCGGCAGCACCTTTTCGCTGTACGGCGGCATGGGCCCGCGCGTGTTGCGCACGAAGGCGGTGATGTATGCCAGCGGCTTGACGTTGGGCGCCAGCGGCAAGCCCGCCACGCCGCCCTGGCCTTCGAAGCCGTGGCATTGCCAGCAACCGTTCTGGATGTAGGCGACCTTGCCTTTTTCGGCGGACTGGGCCTGGGCGGCGCCGGCTGCAAGGACCAGTGCGATGCAGAGCAGGGGATGTTTCATCGTCCTGCCTTCCCGTTCAACGCGGTTGCGTCCACACATTCAGCAGCGCGGGGTGGCCCGACTGCACCACGGCCACCGCTTCCTTCAGCGCGGCCTTCAGTTCCGCCGGGTCCTTGATCGGCCCCTTGGCCCACCAGCCCATGGACTTGGCGAGCAGGTGGTACTCGATGTCGGGGTTCTCGATGCTGGTGCCGATGGGCCCCATGTCCGTGCCGTTGTTGACCTTGCGGTTGCGGAAGTTGGCCAGGCGCTGCACGTGCATCACTTCCTGGTGGTAGCCGCGGTTGTTGTGCATGACGGACAGCAGCGGGATCTTGTGCTTGGCCGCCGTCCACAACACGCCGGGCGCGAACATCAGGTCGCCGTCGCTCTGGATGGCCACCGAGAAGCGCCCCAGGTCTTTGTTGGCCAGCGCAGCGCCCACCGAGGCCGGTGCGCCGTAGCCCACGCCGTAGCCGCCGGAGCGGCCCAGCCAGTGGTGGTGCTTCTCCATCGGCCACAGGCGGTTGGGCCAGTCGCTGACGTTGCCTTCCGAGGCCACCAGCGACCAGTCCAGGTGCTTGATCGCATCGAACGTTTCCATCACCAGCCGCGCGGTGCTGATGGGGCTGGCGTTCCAGGCCACGGCCGCTGCGGCACGGGTGCGCAACTGGGCTTCGGCGTAGGCCTTGCGCAAGGGGTCGGCGCGCTGCGCGATGACCGCCTTGCGTTCGTTGCCGATGGCCGACCGCACCGCTTCGATCAGCGCTGGCAAGGTGGCCTGCGCATCGGCGGCCATCTGCACGTCGATGACCTGGAAGCGCTGGAAGTCCTGGTAGTTGGCCTTCATGCTCAGGTCGCGTGCATTGATGCTGATCAGCTTGGCCTGCGGCAACATGCGCGTGCCGTTGACGCCGTGTCCTTCGTTCTCGCCGTTGTCGGTGTAGCTGTTCACCGTGGCCCAGAAGTCGGCCAGTTCCAAGCCGATGATCACGTCGGCAGTGCCCACCGCAGCCGGCCCGCTGGCCAGGTAGTGGGTGCGCGGAAAGTTCATGCGGCTGCCCTGGTCCACCACGCGGGCCTGCAGCAGTTCGGCCAGTTGCACGACCAGCGCAATGCCGTCGGCCGTGCGCGCCGCGCGGTCGACCACGATCACCGGCTTGTCGGCCGCCACCAGCAGGCGCGCAGCTTCCTTCACCGCGCCGGTGTCGCCCTGTGGCGGGCTGGTCGGCACGTAGCGCGGGATGTAAGGCATCTGCCCGCCGTGGGCGTGCACCGGGGCCATCTGCAGCGCGGCGTCCAGCGAGATCGCCACCGGGCCGTAGGGCGGCGTCATCGCGATCTTGTAGGCCCGCACGAAGCTCTGCGAGAAGTGCTGCAGCGAGACCGGCGCGTCGTCCCACTTGGTGTAGTCGCGCACCATCGCGTTGATGTCCTGCGCGGCGTGGAAGGTGGGCACGCCGGGCGGGCGGTAGGCGGCGTCCATGTCGTTGCCGCCGACCACGATGACCGGCACGCGATCGCACCAGGCGTTGTAGATGGCCATCGACGCGTGCTGCAGGCCCACCGTGCCGTGGCACAGCGTCAGCAGCGGTTTGCCGGCAATCTTGAAGTAGCCGTGCGCCATGCCCACGGCCGACTCTTCGTGCATGCAGGTCAGGAATTCCGGCATGCGGTTTTCGCCATAGTCGATCAGCGATTCGTGCAGCGCGCGGAAGCTGGAAGCGCAGTTCGACGGCAGGTACTTGATGTCGACCGACTTGATCACGTCGACCATGAAGTCCGAACCCGGCTTGCCGGCGATGCGCGCGGGGTCGGGCGGCATGCCGGCTTCCATGGCGGCGCCGTGGGCCGAAGGCGGCAGGGCGGCCGGCTTGGCCGCGGGCTCAGCGGCGCTGGCCGCGCCGGCCGGCGCCAGCGATGCAGCGGCGGCCGCGCCACTGGCCAGCACGCCGCCCAGAAAGCCCCGGCGCGGCAGGGCTTCGGGGGTGTTCTTGTCGCTCATGTGGGTCTCCTCAAAGAATGAAACTCACCAGCCCCATTTCGCCCAGTTCGTGGGCGTCCAGCA
>JAYVBO010000096.1:0-4362 GCA_043750435.1 Betaproteobacteria bacterium
TCGGCGACCTGAAACCGGCCTTCTGCACGGCCGAAGGCCGCGTGCTGCTGGCCTTTGCGCCGCCGGCGGTTTTGGCCGAAGCGTTGAGCGAGGAACTCGTCGCCCGCACGGCCAGGACCGTGACCGACCGCACCGCGCTGATGACCGCGCTGGAAGAAGTGCGGCAGGCCGGCTACGCCATCGACGACGAAGAAAGCGAAGTCGGCATGCGCTGCCTGGCGGCGCCGGTGCGCGACATCTCGGGCAAGGTGGTGGCCGCCGTCGGCCTGGCCGGGCCCACGCAGCGCCTGACCAAGAAAGACCTGCGCGCGATGGCGCCCGACGTGGTCAGCACCGGCGAAGCCGTTTCGGTGCGCCTGGGCTACCGGCCACGATGAACGCGGCGGCCCACCGCATCCGCCTGGCCGGCGGTGACGTCGAATTCGCCTGCGCGCCCGGCGACACACTGCTGCGCGCCGCGCAGCGCGCGGGCCTGGGCTTCCCCTATGAATGCAATGTCGGTTCCTGCGGGAACTGCAAGTTCGAACTGGTGGAAGGCGAAGTGGCCAATGCCTGGCCGCAGGCGCCGGGCCTGAGCGACAAGGACCGCCAGCGCAAACGCCACCTGGGTTGCCAGTCGCAGCCGCAGGGCGACTGCGTCGTCAAGCTGCGCACGATGGACCGCTACGTGCCGCCGCACCGCCCGCAGCGCGTGCCCGCCATGCTGCAGCAGGTGCATGCGCTGACGCACGACATCAGCGAATTCCGCTTCAAGGTCGACGCGCCATTTGCCTTCGAACCCGGCCAGTACGCACTGGCGTGGCTGCCCGGCATTGAAGGCCCGCGCGCCTATTCGATGAGCAACATCGCCGACGGTTCAGGTGGTTCTGGCCTCTGCGATTTCCAGGTGCGCCGCGTGAGCGGCGGCGTCGGCAGCGCGGCCCTGTTCGCGCTGCAGCCCGGCGCGCGCATCGAGATCGACGGCCCTTACGGCATGGCCTGGTTGCGCCGCGAAGTGCCGCGCGACATCCTGTGCCTGGCCGGCGGTTCGGGCCTCGCGCCGATGGTCAGCATCGCGCGCGGCGCGATGGTTGAGCCGCAACTCGCCGACCGCCAATTGCATTTCATCTACGGCGGCCGCACGGCGGCCGACATCTGCGGGCAAGACCTGCTGCAGGCCCTGCCCGGCTACGGCACCCGGCTGCACTACAGCGCTTTCGTGTCGAGCGCGGCCGATGACAGCGCGGCCTACCCGGTCGGTTTCGTCCACGAGGCCGCGCTGCAATTGCATGGCGAAAGCCTGCGCAATTTGGAGATCTATTTCGCTGGCCCGCCCGCCATGGCCAACGCCGTGCAGGCCATGTTGCTGGCTGCTGGCGTGCCGCCAGACCAACAGCACTTCGACCAGTTTTATTGAGACCGCCACCGAGCCCGAGATGAGCGACCAGCCCGCTGCCCACAGCCTGAACGACCACCGCTACGGCGTGGCGCTGGACGATCACGAACACGGCGAGGGCGCCGACCACGACCACGACGATTTCGGTTCCGGAGCCGACGGCAGCCCAGGCGGTGCCGAGCACGCGCTGTGGGTGCAGGACAACGTCATCCTGCACAGCGTGGGCATCGACATCGGTTCTTCCAGCACGCAGGTGGTGTTCAGCAAGATCCATTTGCAGCGTGTGGCCGACCAGCTGTCCACGCGCTACATCGTCGTCGCCCGCGAACCGCTGTACCACGCGCCCTTGGCGCTGACGCCCTACCAGAGCGAAACCGCCATCGACGCGCAGGCTTTGGGCGCGATCATCGAAGCGGCCTACGCCGGCAGCGGTCTGCACCCCGACGCGGTGGATGCCGGCGCGGTCATCCTGACCGGCGAAGCACTGCGCCGCGAGAACGGCCAGGCCATTGCCGCCATGCTGGCCGAACAGGGTGGCGAATTCGTCTGCGCCACCGCCGGCCACCACATGGAAAGCATGCTGGCGGTCTATGGGTCGGGCGCGGCGCGGCGGTCTTTCGACGACAGCAGTCGCATCCTGAACATCGACATCGGCGGCGGCACCACCAAGCTCGGACTGGTCGAAAACGGCGAGTTGAAAGCCACTGCGGCCGTGCACACGGGCGGGCGTCTGCTGGTGGCCGAGCCCATCGAAGGTGAAGGCGGCTTGTGTCAGATCACGCGGCTGGACCCGCAAGGCCGCGCCCACGCCCGCCGCGCCGGTTTCGACTGGCAACTGGGCAGCGTGGTACGCCGCGAACAGCTGACTGAAGTGGCCGCGGGCATGGCCGATGTGCTGGTCCGCGTGCTGACCCAGCGCTACACGCAGGACGACCTGCGTGACCTGCTGCTGACCGACCCGTTGGACGACCTGGCAGGCATCAGCGGGATGATGTTCTCAGGCGGCGTCGGCGAATACGTCTACGGCCGTGAGCCGCGTGACTTCGGCGACCTGGGCAAGCTGTTCGGCGAAGCCATCCGTGCGCGCGTCGATGCCGGCGCGCTGCCCTGGCCGCTGCTGCCGGCCGGCGAATGCATCCGTGCCACCGTGCTCGGCGCCAGCGAGTACAGCGTGCAACTCAGTGGCAACACCACCTACGTGTCGTCGCCGGGCACGCTGCTGCCGCGCAAGAACCTGCAGGTCGTGCCCATCAAGCTGGAATTGGACGACACCATCCACCCCATTGAAGTGACGCAGGCGCTGCGCCGCGCCTTCACGTCACACGACCTGGTCGAGGGCGACAGCGACGTGGCCATCTCGCTGCGCTGGGGCGGCGCGCCGGCCTACCGGCGCATCAGCGCGCTGGCACAGGGCCTGCTGGACGGCCTGCCGCACACGCTGAAGCAAGGCCGCAATCTGTACGTCGTCGTCGATGGCGACATCGCCTTGACGCTGGGCCATCTGCTCCACGAAGACAGCCGCGTGACGGGGGAAGTTCTCGTGATTGACGGCATCACGCTGTGGGGCTTCGACTTCATCGACCTGGGCCGCATCCGCATGCCGTCGTTGACCGTGCCGGTGACCATCAAGTCGCTGGTCTTCAGCGAAGACCCGCGTTCGCACGGCAAGTCCGACCCGGCCCTTTTGCACGAGAGCGGGCATGCGCACGGCGACGGCGCCATGCACAAGCATGAACGTGAACACGCCGAACACCACCATGATCACGCGCACGGTCACCACCACCACCACGGGCATGGCCACGGCCACAGCCACTCGGAATAGCCATGACGCCTGAGCTGCTCGGTCACGGACAAGGCCTGCTCGCCGCGCTGGGGCTGGCCGCGATGCTGGGCTTTCGTCACGGCTTCGACGCCGACCACATCGCGGTGGTCGACGGCATGACGCGCGCCCGCCAGCTGCACCGCTCGTACTGGACGGCGCGCCTGGTCGGCCTGCAGTTCGCCACTGGCCACAGCGCCACCATTCTGCTGGCCGCGCTGCTGTTCTTCGGCCAGGGCGCGGCGCTGCCGCCATGGCTGGACGGCCTGGGCACGGTCATCTCCACCGTGCTGCTGCTGGTCATCGCCGCCAGCAACTTCGCGCACGCGCTCAGTCCATCGGCCGATGGCGTGCGGCCGATGGGGCCGGTGGCCGCCTTGTTGTTCCGCCTGACCGGGCGCGAACTGCACCCGGCGCTGGTCGGCGTGGCCTTCGCGATGTCGCTGGACTCGCTGGCGCAGGCGGCTTTCTTCGCCGCGCGCGGCGGCGACATCAGCGGCATCGGCGCGGTGGCGCTGATGGCTGGCGTCTTCGGCCTGGGCATGATGGTGGCCGACGCCAGCAACGGCTTGTTGCTGAGCTGGTTCGCCCAGCACAGCGACCGCCTGGCGCGCCAGGCCAGCCGCTACAGCAGCGGCTTCATCGCGGTCATCGCGCTGCTGACGGCCGGCGCTGGCTTGCTGCGGGAATCGCAGAGCGGTTTCGCGCAGGCCTGGGAACACGCCGGTGTCTGGGTGGGTGTGGGTTTGATGCTGACGACCTGTGCGTTCTACGGACTGCGCATGCTGCTGCAGCGCGCCCGGCGCAACGCCTCCGCAGGCTGAACGCCCCAGCAGCCTTGCCATGGCTGTCGACCCACCACGCCTGCCCTTAGCGCTGGCGGCCGAGGACTTGCCCCTGCAGACGCCCGGGTCGGCCTGGGAACTGTTCACCACCTTCACCCTGATCACGCTGCAGGCCTTCGGCGGCGCGCTGGTCCACATCGAACGCGCCGTGGTGCACAAGAAGCGCTGGCTCAGCAGTGAAGACTTCTTCGGCCTCTTCGCCATCAGCCAGGCCCTGCCCGGGCCCACGGGCATCAGTTTTTGCGTGCTGCTGGGCGACCGCTATTTCGGCCTGCGCGGCGCGGCGGCGGCGCTGGCTGGCTTCATCCTGGTGCCCGCGGTGG
>JAYVBO010000097.1:0-4356 GCA_043750435.1 Betaproteobacteria bacterium
CGCCATCCGCGCGGCCTGCCCCGGCGTCATCATCAACCTGACCACCGGCGTGGTCGGCAAGGACATCAGCGGCCCTGTTGCCTGCCTGCGCCGGGTGCGGCCCGAAGCGGCGGCCTGCAACGCCGGCACGCTGAACTATCTGAAGATCAAGGACAACGGCGAGTGGGCCTGGCCGCCCATGGTTTTCGACAACCCGGTGGCCAAGGTGCAGCAGATGCTGGACGTGATGAACGAACTGCAGATCCACCCCGAATTCGAATGCTTCGACGTGGGCATTGTGCGCAGCGTGGGCATGTACCTGAAGGCCGGCATGTTCAGCGGCGTGCCGGAATTGAACTTCGTGATGGGCGTGGCCAGCGGCATGCCCTGTGATGCGGCGCTGCTGGCGCTGCTGCCGGGCTACGCACCGCCAGATGCGGTGTGGCAGACCACCTTAATCGGCCGCGCCGAGATCTGGCCGGTACACCAGAAAACGGCTGAACTGGGCGGCATGCTGCGCAGCGGCCTGGAAGACACCTTCTACCTGCCAGGCGGCGCGCGCGCGACCGGCAACGGCGTTCTGATCGAAGCCCTCGCCGCCTGCGCGCGCAACGCCGGCCGCGAAGTGGCCACGCCGGCGCAAGCACGTGCGCGCCTGGGCTTGCCTGCGTCGGCTGTGCCTGCAGGGCCGGCCGCGGCTTGAACGCTCAGCGCTTCTTCGGCTTCAGCGGGTTGTAGGCCAGCGGCGCGAGGCCGGCGGGCAAGCCCGGTGCATTGGGCACAAAGGACTTCTTCGGCTTCTTGGTTTCCTTGTTGCTCTTCTTGGGATTGCTCATATCGGTGCGCGCCTGCGGTTGGGGAATGCCGGATGCTGCACCACAAACGGCAGCGGGCCTCGGTACGATGCCGGGCAGCCCTCTTCCCCGCATGAACTATCTCGCCTTCAGCCCCAGCGAAAACACCGACGGCGTCTGGACGCTGGAGGCCTTTGCATCCACCACAGCCGCGCAGCATGCCGCCGTGATGGCCGAGGTGCAGCAGGTGCTGGACTGGGCCCGGCTGAAGTTTCCGCACAGCAACGGCCCGCTGGACGACGGCATGGACTGGGACCATGACCTGCAGGTGCATGTGGAGGACGGCCAGTGGCACGCCGTGACCCTGACGCTGGCCGGCTCGGCGCGCTTTGCCGAGGCCTTTCTGGCCGCTTTCGGCGAGGCCGAATGAAAGATCGCCGCCGCCACAGCGACCACCCAGGATGAACACGCCAGCCCGAAAGACCACCATGACCCGCCGCAAGCTGATGAACCTGTTTTCGCTGTTCGGCATCGGTGCCAGTGCGGCGTCAGCCGGCGCGGCGGCCGACGCCGCCCCGGCCCCGCGCAGCGACCGCGTGCAGAAAACCGATGCCGAGTGGCGGGCGCAATTGCCGGCCGCCGCCTATGACGTGCTGCGCCACGAAGGCACCGAGCGCCCCTACAGCAGCGCGCTGAATGCCGAGCACCGCGCGGGCCGCTATGCCTGCGCCGGCTGCGGGCTGGCGCTGTTCGCTTCAACGGCCAAGTTCGAGAGCGGCACCGGCTGGCCCAGCTTCTTCGCGCCGCTGGCCGAAGCCATTGAAACCCGCACCGACTACAAGCTGATCCTGCCGCGCACCGAGTACCACTGCGCCCGCTGCGGCGGCCACCAGGGCCACGTCTTCAACGACGGCCCGCGGCCCACCGGCCAGCGCTACTGCAACAACGGCGTGGCGCTGCGCTTCGAGGCGCAAGGCGCCTGAGCGCGCTGGGCCGAAAACCTGGCCGACTTCGACGCAGCCGTCATGCGGTGACGGGCGGCGCTTCGTCCGCGCCACGCACCAGCAGCACTGGCACAGGTGACGTGCGCAGGATCTGCTCGGCGTCGCTGCCCAGCAGCAAGCGCCGCACGCCGCGCCGGCCGTGGGTGCCGATGACGATCAAATCAGCCTTCCATGTGTGGGCTTGTTCCACAACGAAGTCGGACAGGCGGCCGGCGAAGGTTTCGTGCAGCACGGTGTCGGCGGCGATGCCAGCCGCGACGACCCGCGCCCGGGCCGCCGCCAGCACCTTTTCACCGCCTTCGCGCAGCAGCGGTATCAGGTCCGCGGCATAGACCGCCGCCGGCTCCAACCCGGTGGCGTAGGTCAGCTCGTCGACGACGTGCAGCAGGCGCAGGCCACCGCCCGTCAGCTTCGCCAGGCGGATGGCCTCGTCCAGACCGAGATCCGAAGTCGGGCTGCCGTCAACGGGAACCAGGATGCGTTGGTACATGGCGTTCACGTCCATCGGGCGCGCCGGGAAGGCGCGAAGTGTTCAGTGTGCCCGCCGTGGGCGCGAGACCGCTTGATGCCCGTCAAACCTGCCGCCTCAGCGCATCGGCGTTTCGGCGTTTCGGCACCTCAGCGCGGCGGCGCACCGTACAGCCGCTCGGCACGCTGGAACAGCCACCAACTGTTGGCGATGGTTTTGTCGCCACCACGCGCCCGGTTGCCGCGGTGGGTGTGGGTGGAAGCCGCCAGGGCGATCAACAGCGAACCGGTGCGCGGTCGGAACAGCCGTTGCTGGTAGCGGAATTCGGTCTCGCCAGCTTCGAATCCGTCGTTCAGGTAGACCGACCACAGCAGCACGCGGTGCAGTTCCAGGACGGCACGGGCGCGCAGATCGGCGCGACCAAGGTGCTGGTGGCCAACCGCTGAAGCGCCGTGTTGCGGGTTAACCCCGCACGCGCCGAGGGCCGCGCGAGCGGCCTTTTTTTTGGGCGACCGCCACGTCGCGCGGGCGACAGCTGATCATGCCAACTGCGGCGATAAACCCGCTTTGCCGAACCAGGGGGCCCCATGTCCAGCATCGCCAAAGACCACGAAACCAGCATCTACCGCATCTGCCCGCTGTGCGAGGCCTGCTGCGGCCTGGAGGTGCGCACCCAGGGCGACAAGGTCACCCACATCCGGGGCGCCGACAACGACGTCTTCAGCCACGGCTACATCTGCCCCAAGGGCGTGGCGCTGAAAGACCTGCACGAAGACCCCGACCGCCTGCGCACACCGCTGGTCCGCCGTGACGGCGTGCTGCAGCCCGCCACCTGGGACCAAGCCTTCGCCGAAATCGAGGCCCGCCTGCCGCCCCTGATGCAGGCCCACGGCCGCGACGCGGTGGCCCTGAGCGTGGGCAACCCGGCGGCCCACAAGTTCGGCCTGCTGCTCTACTTCGCGCGCCTGGCCCGCGCCATCGGCACGAAGAACGTGGTGTCGGCCAGCACGCTGGACCAGATGCCCAAGCAGCTCAGCAGCGGCTGGCTGTTCGGCCATTGGTTGAGCGTGGCCGTGCCCGACATCGAGCGCAGCCAGTACCTGCTGGTCATCGGCGCCAACCCCATGGCCAGCAACGGCAGCATGTGGACGGTGCCCGACTTCCGTGGCAAGGCCAAGGCGCTGCGCGAACGCGGCGGCAAGCTGGTCGTCATCGACCCGCGCCGCACCGAGACGGCAGCCGTGGCCGACGCCCACCACTTCATACGCCCCGGCGCCGATGTCTTCCTGCTGGCCGCCATGGCCCACACGCTGTTCGACGAAGGCCTGGTTCGCCTGGGCCGCCTGGCCGCGCACCTGAACGGCGTGGACGAAGTGCAGGCTGCCGTGCAGGGCTTCGCGCCCGAACGCGTGGCCGAGCGCTGCGGCGTCGCGGCTGCCACCATCCGCCAGCTGGCACGTGATCTGGCTGGCGCCGAGCGCGGCTGCGTCTACGCCCGCATCGGCACCTGCACGCAAACCTACGGCACGCTGTGTTCGTGGCTGGTGGACGTACTGAACGTGCTGACCGGCAAGCTGGACGAAGCCGGCGGCGCGATGTTCCCCAAGGCCCCGGCCTTCGCGCAGAACACCTATGGCAAGCCCGGCAGCGGGCGCGGCATCGCAACCGGCCGCCACGCCAGCCGGGTCAGCGGCGCGCCCGAGGTTTTCGGTGAATTGCCGATGACCTGCCTGGCCGAAGAGATCGAAACACCCGGCGCCGGCCAGGTGCGCGCGCTGATCACGGTGGCCAGCAACCCGGTCCTGTCGGCACCCGGCGGACCGCGTCTTTCCAAGGCGCTGGACAGCCTGGACTTCATGATCAGCCTGGACATCTATCTCAACGAAACCACGCGCCACGCCGACGTGGTCTTGCCCGGCTGGAGCCCGCTGCAAGACACGCATTACGACGTCGCTTTCCCGCAGCTGAGCTTTCGCAACCATGCCCGCTACAGCGGCGCGGTGTTCGCGCCGCCGGCCGACCACCCGGCTGAATGGCAGACGCTGCTGCGCATCGCAGCCATCGCGATGGGGCGTGGCGCCCAGGCCGATGTGCAGGCGCTGGACGACGA
>JAYVBO010000098.1:0-4353 GCA_043750435.1 Betaproteobacteria bacterium
AGCGTGTAGCGGCGCGCTGCGGCGTCGTACTGGCCACGCGCGGTGACCAGCGGCGTGCCGGCCTGGGCGTACCAGCGCTTGAAGGCGTCCAGGCGCGTCGCCAGGTCGCTGTCGAGGTTGGCGTCGGCGATGGCCTGCGCGAAGTCGTCACAGGTCACGGCCTGGCCGTCGTGGCGTTGGAAGTACAGCGCCATGCCGCGCACGAAGCCGGCGTCGCCGACCAGCGTGTGCATCATGCGCACGACCTCGGCGCCCTTTTCGTAGACGGTGCTGGTGTAGAAATTGTTGATTTCCAGGTAGCTGTCGGGCCGCACCGGGTGGGCCATCGGGCCGGCGTCTTCCGGGAACTGCACGCTGCGCAGCTTGCGCACGTCTTCGATGCGCTTGACGGCTGCGGCCGACTTGGACCCGGCCATGTCCATGCTGAACTGCTGGTCGCGGAAGACGGTCAAACCCTCTTTCAGCGAGAGTTGGAACCAGTCTCGGCAGGTGATGCGGTTGCCGGTCCAGTTGTGGAAATATTCGTGGGCGATGACGCTTTCGATGGCCGCGAAATCGCTGTCACTGGCGGTGGCCGCACTGGCCAGCAGCAAGCGCGTGTTGAACAGGTTCAGGCCCTTGTTCTCCATCGCGCCGCCGTTGAAGTCGTCCACCCCGACGACCATGAATCGGTCCAGGTCCAGCGCCAGGCCGAAGCGGGCTTCGTCCCAGATCACGCTGGCCAGCAGCGAATTCATCGCGTGTTCGGTCTTCTCCAGGTGGCCCGGCCGCACGTAAACCTGCAACAGGTGGTCGCGCCCGCCACGACTGCGGATGCGCTGTTCGCGCGCCACCAAATTGCCCGCCACCAGCGCGAACAGATAGCTGGGTTTCGGAAACGGGTCGTGCCACTTGGCAAAGTGGCGGCCGTTGTCCAGCGCGCCTGCTTCGACGAGGTTGCCGTTGCTCAGCAGCACCGGGTACTTGGCCTTGTCGGCGCGCAGCGTGACGGTGTACACGGCCATCACATCGGGCCGGTCAGTGAAGAAGGTGATGCGCCGAAAGCCTTCGGCTTCGCACTGCGTGAAGAAGCCGCCGTTGCTGGTGTACAGGCCCGACAGCTCGGTGTTCTTGTCGGGCGCGCAGGTGTTGCGGATTTCAAGCAGAAAGCTGTCGGCTTCGGGCGGGTTGTCGATGATCAGTTCGCCGCTTTCGTGGCGGAAGGGCACGCTCTGACCGTCAGCCTGCACGCGCAGCAGGTTCAAGCCTTCACCCTGCAGGCGCAGCGGCGCGCGGCTGCCGTCGGCGGGTGCCGCAGCGGGGTTGCGTTCGATGCGCAACTTGCTGCCGACGATGGTCTTCAGCGGGTCCAGGTCGAAGCTGAAGTCGGCACTGCGGATGAAGTAGGCCGGCGCGGCATAGTGCTCGCGACGGACCAGGGCGGTCAGGGCATCACGCATGGTGCTGCGCTCCAGGTGGCGGGTCTTGATGGGTGGGCGGCGCGGCCTGCGGCCGCGCGCCTTACAAGCCTTGTTTCAGGCTGGCTTCGATGAACATGTCGAGATCGCCGTCCAGCACCTTCTGTGTGGCGCTGACCTCGACGTTGGTGCGCAGGTCCTTGATGCGGCTGTTGTCCAGCACGTAGCTGCGGATCTGGTGGCCCCAACCGACATCGGTCTTGGTGTCTTCCAGCTTCTGCTGCTCTTCCTGGCGCTTGCGCATCTCGTGGTCGTACAGCCGCGAACGCAGCCGCTTCCAGGCCACGTCGCGGTTGCCGTGCTGACTGCGGCCGTCCTGGCACTGCACGACGATGCCGGTAGGCAAGTGGGTCAGCCGCACCGCCGAGTCGGTCTTGTTGATGTGCTGGCCACCGGCGCCGCTGGCGCGGAAGGTGTCCACCCGCACGTCCGACGGGTTGATGTCGATCTCAATGGAGTCGTCCACCTCGGGGTAGACAAAGAGCGAAGCGAAGCTGGTGTGGCGGCCGCCCGAGCTGTCGAATGGACTTTTGCGAACGAGGCGGTGGACGCCGGTTTCGGTGCGCAGGTGGCCGAAGGCGTAGTCGCCTTCCACCTTGATGGTGGCGTTCTTGATGCCCGCGATGTCGCCGGGCGTTTCGTCTTCCAGCGTGGCCGTGAAGCCCTTGCGTTCGCAGTACTTCAGGTACTGGCGCAGCAGCATGCCGGCCCAGTCGCAGGCTTCGGTGCCGCCAGCGCCGGCCTGGATGTCGACAAAGCAATTCAGTGGATCGGCCGGGTTGCTGAACATGCGGCGGAATTCCAGTTGCTCGACGGTGTCGCGCAGCGTGGCGGCTTCGCCTTCGATGGTCAGCATGCCGGCTTCGTCGCCGTCGGCCTTGCTCATCTCGAAGAGTTCTGAGTTGTCCGACAGGTTGCCGTGCAGGTGGTCGATGGTGCCGACCACGGTTTCCAGCGTCTTCTTTTCCTTGCCCAGTTCCTGGGCCCGCTTGGGGTCGTTCCAGACCGCCGGGTTTTCCAGCGCGGCGTTGACTTCGTTCAGCCGCAGGCTTTTGCGGTCGTAGTCAAAGATACCCCCGGAGCTGCTCGGTGCGGGCACTCAGGTCGGCTAGCAGCGTGCCGATCGAGTTGATGTGTTCGACGTCCATGGACATATTGAAGGCCTCAGTAAGCCTTCAATTCTCTCATGCAAGAAACTGTGCAATATGCCCGGCCAGCGCCTCGGGTTGGTCGTGGTGCAGCATGTGGCCGCAAGGGCTGAGCACCACCTTTTCCACCTGCGGGACCACGGCCACGCGGGTGTGGAATTCAGCGATGGAGTAGCGCGTGCCCCACCACTTGCTGATATCGGTCTGGTCGCCTTCGGCCCACAGCAGCGGCGCGGTGATCCGCTTCCACGTTTCCAGCACTTCGGCCACCTGGTAGAGCGCCGGGTTGCTGCGTTTGTGGGCCGGGTCGCCCTGGATGTGCCAGCGGCCGTCGGGCATCAGGCGTGACCAATGCGGTGCCAGCCACGCGGCCTTGTCGGCGGCCAGCAGCGGGTTGTTGCTCATCAGGCGCGCGGCCACCGCTTGCACGCTGTCGTAGTCGCGCAGCAGAGCCGGCGTCTTCAACTCGTCCAGCCAGGTCAACAGGCGTTTGGGGCTTTGATGGGGCTGGGTTTGTGGCAGGCCGAAGCCTTCCAAGTTGACGAGCTTGCGGATGCGCGCAGGCCGCAGGCCGGCGTAGCCCATCACCACGTTGCCGCCCAGGCTGTGGCCCAACAAATCGATCTGGCCCTGCGGCACCAAGGCATCCAGCAGGCCGTCCAGATCGCCCAGGTAGTCGGGCAGCCAGTAGGTGTCCACGCCGGGCGCCTCGGTGCGGCCGAAACCGCGCCAGTCGGGTGCGATCACCCAGCGGTCGAAACCTTCATGCGCGGCCAGCGCGTCGACGGCGAACTGGAAGGACGCGCCGACGTCCATCCAGCCGTGCACCATCACCAGCGGCGGGCGTTCGGGCGTGACCAGGCTGGCGTCGCCCCACTGGTGGACGTGGTAGTTCAGGCCACGGATGGGCAGGAAGGTAGAGCGCGCCGTGCGGCGGGGCTGATAGGGCTGTTGCATGCCTCGACTGTAGGTCGCTGCGCGCATGGGCGCTGTCCGCCGCGCGACGGCCGGCTGACAATGTCGGCATGACCGCGAACACCCCCACCACACCCCATCCCGCCGCCCACAGCCTGCGCGCCGCCAGGCCGGACGATCTGACAGCCATCGTCAGCCTGATCCGCGAACTGGCGGCCTTCGAGCACTTGGAACACCTGGTGGTCACCACGCCCGAGACGCTGAAACCCCATCTGTTCGGCGAGCGCCCCGTGGCCGAAGCGGTAGTGGGCGAAGTGGACGGTGTGGTCGTCGCCTTCGCGCTGTTCTTCACCAACTTTTCAACCTTCCTGGGTCAGCCGGGGCTGTACCTGGAAGACCTGTACGTGCAGCCTGCGCACCGGGGCAGTGGCCTGGGCAAGGCCCTGCTGAAGCACCTGGGCGCACTGGCCTTGGCGCGCGGTTGCGGGCGTTTCGAATGGAGCGTGCTCGACTGGAACGAGAACGCCATCGGCTTCTACGCAAAAATGGGGGCCACGGTGATGGCCGAGTGGCGCATCTGCCGCGTCGCCGGTGCCGCCTTGCCGGCTTTGCAAGCGCGCTGAGGCGACCGATGCGGCCGCGAATCGCGGTGAAATTTCGCAATCCAACTAAAAAGTGCGAAATGCACATTTAATTTGGGGTACAACTCCAGTCGTGCGCTGCAAGGCGCTTCGCCGCGCAGTCAGGCGATGGAGATCACGACATGAAACCCGTACACAGCCTGCGTCAATTCCAGACCGAAGCCAGTCATTGGGCGGCCGCGTTGCTTTGCG
>JAYVBO010000099.1:0-4346 GCA_043750435.1 Betaproteobacteria bacterium
AAGTCCGACTCGCCCTACAAGACCGTGAAGGACGTGGTGGCGGCGGCCAAGGCCAAGCCGGGCAAGCTGAGCTACGCCTCGGGCGGCATCGGTGGCACGCATCACCTGAGCGGTGCGCTGTTCGAGCACGCCGCCGGCATCGACATGATCCATGCCCCCTACAAGAGCGGTTCGGCCGGCGCGCAAGACCTGATGGGCGGGCAGGTGGACATGATGTTCGAGCAGATGTACGCCGCCATGCCGTCCATCAAGGGCGGCCGCCTGCGGGCGCTGGCCATCACCGGCAAGACCCGCAGCCCGCTGGCGCCCGACGTGCCCACCATGGGCGAGGCCGGTTTCCCGTCCGTTGAGGTGCTGAACTGGCAAGGCATCATCGGCCCCAAGGGCCTGCCGCCCGAGATCGTGAAGATCCTGAATGCCGCCGGCAACAAGGCCCTGCAAGACCCCGAGGTGCGCGCCAAGATGCTGGGGCAGGGCAACGAGATCGGCGGCGGCACGCCCGAGCAGTTCGCCGCGCTGATCAAGAGCGAAGCACCGCGCTGGGGCAAGGTGGTGCGCGACGCGAAGATCGAACCCGAATGAGACCATGACGGTATTGCAGACCGAGGGCAGCAGCCTGGAGATACAGCGGCTGCCGCCCGAGGCCTGGCAGGCGCAGTTGCGGCAGGCGCAGCAGCCTGCGCTGGGCGGCTGGGGTTACGGCATGGCCGACGAGGCGCAGGGCCTGGTGGCCCTGCCGCCGGCCTTGCTGGCCGGCAGCGCCGCACGCTGCGACGCCTGGGCCGTGCGGCCGGGCGCAACCAGCGGCGCCACCACCAGCGCCGTGCAGACCGGGCAAACCGGCTGCATACGCTGGCGCCACAACGGCCATTGGCTGCAGGGCGCGGCCGACCTGCCGGCCGGGCAGGCCGACTTGCAGCCGCTGGCCCACCGCATCTACCGCGACCTTTTTGCCGCGCTGGCCGAAACCGGCTACGCGCACCTGCAACGGGTCTGGAACTACCTTCCGCACATCAACGTTCACGCCCAAGGGCTGGAGCGCTACCGGCAGTTCAACATGGGACGCCAGCAGGCCTTTTTGGACAGTGGGCAAGACGCGTTCGAAGGCGCGCCGGCAGCCTGCGCGCTGGGCGTTCATAGCGACGAACTGTGCCTGCGCTTTCTGGCCGCCAAAGTGGCGCCCAGGCCTATCGAAAACCCGCGTCAAACGCCAGCCTACCGCTACCCGTCCACTTATGGGCCGCGGGCGCCGACGTTTTCACGCGCAGCCTTGTCTGACCTGGGGCAGGGCCAACTCGCGCTGTGGGTGTCGGGCACCGCCAGCATCGTGGGCTACAGCAGCTTGCACGAAGGCGACGTGGTGGCGCAGACGCGCGAGACCATCGCCAACCTGCAGGCCTTGCTGGGTGCGGCTGGCGCGGCCTGCGGCGGGCGTTTCGAGCTGGCCGACCTGGTCAGCTGCGTCTACGTCCGCCACCCGGCAGACCAGCCCAGGGTGCAGGCCGAACTGGACCGCGCTTGGGGCGCACAGTCAGCGGCGGCTGCCCAGGCGGTTTACGTGCAGGCCGATGTCTGCCGCGCCGAATTGCTGGTGGAGGTGGAAGGCCACCTGCTGGCGCCCGGTCAGCTGGCGTCAGGCTCCGGCAGTGCCGCCGCCACCATCGGCGCGCCGCCGAAGCTGTCGGTGAAGGTGAACAGCACCGAGATGTAGAACACCGTCGAGAACACCAGGCCAGCGGGGATACCGATCAAGCCCGAGAGCTGCGGCACGCCGATCAGGCCGAAGACCACAGCGGTGATCAAGCCGAAGAGCAGCAGCACACCGACCCAGGCCACCATGTAGGCAAAGAAGGCGCCTTTGCTGCGCCACAGCGCCAGGGTGCTGGAAAACAGCGCCTGGCGCACGCCTTGTCCGCCCCAGTGCACCAGGGCCGGTGCATGCCAGAAGGGCATGGACAGCAGCGCGCCCAGCACCACCGCCAGCAGGGCGCCGCCGGCCACGCCGGGTTCGGACAGCAGCGCGTCGATGTCGGCCTGCGTGCTGTCGGCCTTGGCCATCAGGCGCTGCAGGCGTTCCCAGGCGTGGTCGGACACGCTGTCGGCCAGCAGCAAGATGCCGATGGCCAGCACGCCGTAGATCAGGCACAGCGTCAGCAGCGCGCGGCGCTGCACCGGGTCACCCCGCAAAGGTTCGATGAAGTGGCGCGGCAGCACGGGCCCGTCCAGCAGCGCCGACTGCCCGGCCACCATGAAGCCCAGTGACAGCAGCGGCAGCGACACCATCTGCGCCACGCTGCCCAGGATGGGCACCTGGGCAATCAGCATGGCCGAAAAAAGGTAGATCGCGAACAGCGCCGTGAAAGCGAAAGGCCTCTTGGCGAACAGGCGGAAGGCGTCGCCTATCCAGCGCGGTCCGCGCGCGGCGTCGACGGTCTTGAGCAACAGGGCCATGTGTGGGGTCGGGCAGTGCGGTGCAGGTTCAGTGCGTCGGGTGCCAGGGCCGCACGATGCAGCCGCGCAGCACGCGCTCGAAGTGGGTCGGGTCCTTGGGCTGCAGCAGCGCAGCGTCGCGCGGCAACTGGCTGTCCCACAGGCGTGAAATCCAGAAGCGCAGCGCGGCGGCGCGCAGCATCGCGGGCAGCAAGCGGCGTTCACCACCGGTGAAAGGCCGCACCGCCTCATAGGCGCTGACGAATGCCGCTGCGCGGTTCTCGTTCAGCACACCGCTGTCTTGCGCGATGCACCAGTCGTTCAGGCACACCGCCACGTCGAACAGCAGGGTGTCGGTGCCGGCGAAATAGAAGTCGAAGAAGCCGCACAGCGTGTCGGGCCCGGCGGTGTCGTCGAACATCACGTTGTCGCGGAACAGGTCGGCGTGGATGGGCCCGCGCGGCAGCGCCTGCCCCGCTGCCGAGGCCGCCACCTGCTGCTGGAAGGCCAACTCGTCGCGCAGCAACTGCGCGGCTTCGGCCCCCATGTGGGGCAGCACCACCGGCGCGGTTTGCGTCCACCAGGCCAGGCCGCGCAGGTGCGGCTGCTGCAGGCTGAAGCTGGCGCCCGCCACGTGCATGCGCGCCAGCATGTCACCCACCTGCGCCGCGTGCGGCGCGTCGGGTGCGTTGCGGTGGCTGCCGGGCAGGCGCGTCACCACCGAGGCCGGCTTGCCCGCCACCGTTTGCACCAGTTGCCCGGCGGCATCAGACTGCGGCGCGGGCACCGGGATGCCGTGCGTGGCCAGGTGCTGCATCAATTGCAGGTAGTACGGCAGCTGTTCGGCGCTCAGGCGCTCGAACAGCGTCAACACCCATTGCCCGCGCACGGTGCTGGCGTAGTAATTGGTGTTCTCGATGCCCGAACGAATGCCGACCAGTTCGGTCAGCGCGCCCAGGCCCAGACGCTGGCAGAGTGCGTCGGCCTCGTCGAAGCCGACCGGCGTGTAGACAGCCATGGTGGGGTGGGTGCCGGCGCCTAGAAGTCGAACAGCGACCAGGTGCGCTTGCCGGCGGCGCCCTTGTCCTGCGACGGGTCTTTGCCCAGCGGCGGCTGTATCACTTCATACGCCTTCACGCCTGGCAGCTTGCTGGTCACCGTGACGCTCTGCGTCTGGCCACGCACCCGGGTTTCCTCGATGCGCACCTTGCCGTCTTCGATGACGCGCTTGTCGACGGCGCCCTTGGCGGCCTCGGAAGCGGCTGGCGCCGCAGCCGTGGCCGTGACGGCTGGTGGCAGCGCAGCAGGCGCCGTGGCGGCGTGGGCTGCGGCGGCCGCCAGTAGGGCAGGGACCAGGGCGCAGCGGAAGGTGGTGTGCATCCCCAGGATTCTACGCAGCCGCCCCGCTCGGGCGGATGGCCCCAGGCGGCCGCGCCACAATGAAGCCATGAACGTATCCACGAGCCCCACCGCGCCGGCTGCCCCCGCTGTGCCCGCCCCCCGCATGCTGCTGGTGGACGGCTCCAGCTACCTCTACCGCGCCTTCCACGCCATGCCCGACCTGCGTTCGCCGGAAGGCCTGCCGACCGGTGCCGTACACGGCATGGTGGCCATGATGCGTTGGCTGCGCGACCGCTACCCGGCCGAACACGCGGTCTGCGTTTTCGACGCCAAGGGCCCGACCTTTCGCGACGACTGGTACCCCGACTACAAGGTCCAGCGCGCGCCCATGCCCGACGCGCTACGCGAGCAGATCGCCCCCATCCACGAGGTGGTGCGCCTGCTGGGCTGGCCGGTGCTGGAAGTGCCCGGCATCGAAGCCGACGACGCCATCGGCACGCTGGCGCGCATCGCCGCCGCAGCGGGCCACCAGGTGCTGATCAGCACCGGCGACAAAGATCTGGCGCAATTGGTGA
>JAYVBO010000100.1:0-4344 GCA_043750435.1 Betaproteobacteria bacterium
GCAATGAAGTAGCCCTGCACGGTGTCGCAGCCCAGGCGGCGCAAGAATTCCAGTTGGGTGGCGTTTTCCACGCCCTCGGCCACCACGCCCAGGCCCAGGCTGTGGGCCATCTGGATGGTGGCCGTGCAGATGGCGGCGTCGTTGGCGTCGGTTTCAATGTCCATCACGAAGCTGCGGTCCAGCTTCAGGCAGCTCAACGGCAGCTGCTTCAGGTAGGCCAGGCTGGAATAGCCGGTGCCGAAGTCGTCGATGGCCAGCGCCACGCCGAACTGGCGCAGCTGGCGCAGCATGTGGGCGGTACGCGCCGGGTCACGCATGGCCACGCTCTCAGTGATTTCCAGTTCCAGCGCCGAGCCCGGCAGGCCGTGGCGGCGCAGCGCCTGCGCCACCTGTTCGGGGTAGGCGTCGCCGTGCAACTGGTGGGCTGACAGGTTGACGGCGATGCGCAGCCCGGCATGGCCGGCGTGGCGCCACAGCGCGACCTGGCGCAACGACTCTTCCAGCACCCAGGCGCCTATGGCCTCGATCTGCCCGGTGTCTTCGGCCACCGGGATGAACTTCAAAGGCGGGATCAGGCCGAGCTCGGGGTGGCGCCAGCGGATCAGGGCTTCCAGCCCGACGATGCGCCGGCTCGTCAGGTCCAATTGCGGCTGGAAGTTCAGGAAGAACTCGCCGCGTTCGATGGCGCCGCGCAGGCCGGCCTCCAGCGTCAGGCGATCTTGCGTGGCTTGGTTCATGGCCGCGGTGAAGCACTGGGCGTTGTTCCGTCCGGCCGACTTGGCGTGGTACATCGCCGCGTCGGCGTTCTTCATCAGCGTATCGGCGTCTTCGCCGTCGGCGGGGAACAGCGCGATGCCGATGCTGGGCGTGGAATGCAATTCATGGCCGCGCACCGTGTAAGGCCGGCCGAGTTCGGCCAGCACCTTGGCGGCCACCGCGGCACCGGCTCGGGCGGCGTCCTGGCCGGTGCCGGTCAGCACCAGAACGAATTCATCGCCGCCCAGGCGCGCCACGATGTCGCTGTCGCGCACCAGGGCACTCAGGCGCTGGCCCACTTCCACCAGCAGCCCGTCGCCCACCGGGTGGCCCAGGGTGTCGTTGATGTCCTTGAAGCGGTCCATGTCGAGGAACAGCATCGCCAGCTGGCCCGCTTCGCGGCGCGCGGCAGCCATCGCCTGTTCCAGGCGGCCGTGCAGCAGCACGCGGTTGGGCAGTTGGGTCAACGCGTCGTGGTGCGCCAGGTGGCGGATGCGGTCTTCGGCCTGCCTGGCCTCGGTCACGTCGATGGAATTGGTGATGTGGTGGGTGACTTCGCCATCGGCGTCGCGCACCACCGACACCGACACCCACTTCGGGTAGACGCGGCCGTTGTTGGTGCGGCCTCGCAGCTCGCCGCGCCACAGGCCAGTGCTGGCCAAGGCCAGGTGCATCGCTTCGATGTCGGCCGGAGTGGTCAGCGGCGCGTGCAGCTTGTCCGTCGGCAGGCCGACGATCTCGCTGGGCGCGTAGCCCGTCTGGCGCACAAAGGCCGGGTTGACCTCGACAATGCGGTGCTCGTGGTCGGCGACCAGGATGGCCTCGCTGCTGTGCTCGAAGACCTTGGCCAGCAGTTCAATGCGCTGGCGTGCCCGCTGGTTCTGCCGCTGCAAGCGCCACAGCACCGCGCCGCAGGCGCCGTAAAGCAGCACCATGCCCACGCACAGGGTGATGACGGCGCGCCGCTCGGCGTACCAGTCGGCCAGATAGTCGTCGGCGCCGGCGCCGACGATCACCACCAGCGGCACCACGCTCAGCCGGCGGTAGGAAAAGGTGCGCTCCACGCCGTCCATCGGGCTGACGGCATGGTATGTGGCGCGGTTGTTGCCGCTGTTGACCTGGGTGCGCAGCTGTGGCGACACCCGCTGGGTGCCCACGGCTTCTGCGTCCTCGCCGGCGGGCTCGGGCACGCGGGCCAGCAGGCCCAGATCCTGGTCACGCAGGATGACCTCGCCCTGCCGGCCGGCATTGATGGCTTGCAGATGCCCGCGAAAATAGGTCAAGGGCACGGCCGCCGAGACACAGCCGGCAAAAGCGCCGTCGGGCGTGCGGTAACGCCGACTGAAGGAAAGGACCCACTGCCCCGACACCCGGCTGATCAGCGGCCGACTCATGTGCAAGCCGGCGTCGGCTTGGTCGCGCTGCACGGCGAACCATTCGCGGTCAGCGAAGCTCACCGGATGAGCGCCGCCGCTGCCCTTGCCGACGATGGCAAAGCCGCGTTGGTCGGTGACACGCAGGCCTTCCAGTTCGGGCCGGTGCGCGGCCTGTGAACGGATTTGGGCCGCAACGGCAGGCAGATTCAGGGCGCCGCCCGCGAGCTGCGATTCCAGGTTGTCGACGATGGAATTCAGCCCCATGTCGATTTTCTCGACATGGGCAGACAGGCTGTGCTCCAAGGCTTCAGTCAGGTTCTGCGTCAGCAGTTCGGCACGCTGTTCGAACTGGGCATGGCTCTGCCGCAGCGCGTAGGCGGCCAGCGCGAAGAGCATCAGCGGCGCCAGCAGGGCAACCAGCCACAGCAGCGCCCGCAGCCGGCGTTGGGCGCGGGCTGTGGGGCTGAGCAGCTTGTCAGAGGCGGCAGGCATGGTGGTGAGGCGCGGGCAGCCCGCGTGGACGCAGACTTGACTGGAGACCCGAGCTGATATCGGCAGGCCGGCGGCACAGTGAAGCGCCGTGCTGGGCGCGGGCCGGACGAAGTGGTCGGGTGAGCAGGGCACCGGCGAGCCCTGAAAGGCGCCGCGCGGCGGGGGCTGCGGCGCAGGCGCGGCAGGCTGGTGCGACCGGCAAGAATCGAACTTGCGACTAAGCCTTCGGAGGGCCCAATGATATCCACTTCACCACGGTCGCACGGGGTAACCCGACATTCTACCGCCAGGGGCAGGGCGCTGTTCTTGGGCTGCAGCGAGGGTGCCCGCCGACATCGGGGTCACCCCTATAATCAACGGGTTTTCGCCAGCGCGTGCTGGCGGCTTACCCGCAGGCCGGACTTGAGGATTTCATGAGCGACACGCCCCATTCAGCGCCCCACGAAGCTGGCGAACACGACCTTCCGCATGAAGGCCCGGTCAAAACGCCCAAGCAGCTGATAGCGACCGTGGTCGCGTCTTTCGTCATCCCCATCGTGGTCATCATCCTGCTGGTGAACTATGTCGACATGGGCACCCGCACGGCGGCCGGCAGCACCGGCCTGGAACCCGAAGCCGTGGCCCTGCGCCTGCAGCCCATCGGCGCCGTGACGGTGCGCGACGCGTCCGCACCGGCCGTGCTGCGCACCGGCGAACAGGTGTTCACCGGCCAGTGCTCGGCCTGCCACACCAGCGGTGCCGCTGGCGCCCCCAAGGTGGGCGACGCAGCGGCCTGGGGCCCGCGCGTCAAGGCGGGCTACGCAGCGCTGTTGGATTCCGCGCTGAAGGGCAAGAACGCCATGGGCGCCCAGGGCGGCGGCGAGTACAGCGACATCGAAGTCGGCCGTGCCGTGGTCTATATGGCCAACAAGGGCGGTGCGAAGTTTGACGAACCCAAGGCGCCGGCGGCTGCCGCATCTGCTGCCAGCGCACCCTGACCCCAGGCACTTCCCGCCTCTGAAAGGACCGCCCGCGTGGCGGTCTTTTTCATGGCTGGCCTGCATCCGTTGCGCTGGCGGCGGCGTAGGTGTTGGGGTGAACCGCCGCCTCTTCATCCCCCTTCACCCCCGCGTCGACCCGCCTGCCGGGCCCAGCTCAAAGCTGAGTGGGCTATGCAGGCTGCGGCTGCAAGTCGTAGCCGAAGCGCGCCGGCATCTGCGCAAAGGGCAGCTCAGCAGGCTGCCAGACACCCGCCTCGACGGCCTGCGCCGCCAGGCCCATGTCCATGCTGTGCACCAGGCCGTAGCCGATGTCGCTGTCCAGGAACAGCCGGCCGTGTTCATCGAGCCAGGCGCTGCGCACGCGGGCCGCGCGGCCGGCGTGGCTGGTGATGGGCCAGCCCGGCGTGTCGGCCACCCGCCACACCCAGGGCGCGGCTTCCAGTTGCAGGTAGACGCGCTGCGGCCCGTTCTGGAAGAACCAGGCGCCACGCGCGTCGGCGGCGTAATTGCGTTCGATGAAGGCGCGCAGCTTGTCGTGTTCGATGCGACTGCCCTTCACCTGCGGGAAGGGGCCGGCGTGCTGGATGCGTTCGTCGCGCATATACCAGTTGCCGCGCCCGTCCAGCGCCAGCCAGCCGTAGCAGTGCGGCACGTGGGGCCACTTGCGCAGCGCGGCTTCAACGATGGCGTCCATACCGTGCAGCCTACGCCATCAGCCGTGGTCGGCCAACCAGGCGCTG
>JAYVBO010000101.1:0-4342 GCA_043750435.1 Betaproteobacteria bacterium
CTGGGGCAGCAAGCTGGGCGTGCAATTCAGCTTGGCGCAGGTGGCGCTGAAAGCCCTGCCGGTGGTCATCCTGGGCGGCTTCACCTCGGTGCCCGGCGCGGTCATCGGCGGCTTGATCATCGGCGTCGGCGAGAAGCTGTCCGAGGTCTACATCGGCCCCTATTTCGGCGGCGGCATTGAAATCTGGTTCGCCTACGTGCTGGCCCTGCTCTTCCTGCTGGTGCGGCCGCAAGGCCTGTTCGGCGAAAAAATCATCGATCGGGTCTGAGCCATGTTGTACCGAGAGAACGGCCAGTTCAAGACGTCCTACAGCGCGGACCAGCAGGTCTTCCCGATCACGCAGGACCGCATCTTCATCGGTCTGCTGCTGGCCTTGGTCATCGTCGTGGTGCCGTTGGCCAGCAGCGAATATTTCCTGCGCGCCATCTTCATCCCCTTCCTGATCCTGGCCATGGCCGCCTTGGGCTTGAACATCCTGGTCGGCTACTGCGGACAAATTTCGCTGGGCACCGGTGCCTTCATGGCCGTGGGTGCCTACGCGGCCTACAACTTCCAGGCGCGCATCGAAGGCATGCCGCTCATCGCGTCGCTGCTGTTGGGCGGCGTGGCGGCCACGGCAGTGGGCGTGCTTTTCGGCATCCCCAGCCTGCGCATCAAGGGCCTCTACCTGGCGGTGGCCACGCTGGCGGCCCAGTTCTTCGTCGACTGGGCCTGCCTGCGTTTGAAGTGGGTCACCAACGATTCGACTTCCGGTTCGGTCAGCGTGGCTGGCCTGCAGGTGTTCGGTCTGCCCATCGACACCCCAGTGGCCAAGTACCTGTTCTGCCTGGGTTTCCTGATCGCCTTCGCGATGGTGGCCAAGAACCTGGTGCGCGGCCACATCGGGCGCGAATGGATGGCCATTCGTGACATGGACGTGGCGGCCGCCGTCATCGGCATCCGGCCGGTCTACGCCAAGCTGACGGCCTTCGCCGTCAGCAGCTTCATCGTCGGCGTGGCCGGCGGCTTGTGGGCCTTTGTGCACCTGGGCTCCTGGGAGCCCGCCGCCTTCAACATCAACCGCTCTTTCGACTTGCTGTTCATGGTGATCATCGGCGGCCTGGGTTCGGTGATGGGCAGCTTCTTCGGCGCTGCCTTCATCGTGGTCTTGCCCATAGCGCTGGACAACGTGCCGCGCATGCTGGGCCTGCACATCGACACCGCGCTGGCCAGCCACCTGACGACCATGATCTTCGGCGCGCTGATCGTGTTCTTCCTGATCAAGGAACCGCACGGCATCGCACGGCTCTGGTCCACGGCCAAAGAAAAGCTGCGGCTTTGGCCTTTCCCTCATTGATTTCAAGCAGTCGGTTGTTCATCAGGAGACAAACATGAAATTCATATCAATGATCGTCGCAGCGGCAACGCTCGTGGGCGGCGATACCGCCTTCGCGCAGGCCAAGGAACAGTTCTTCCCCTTGCTGGTCTACCGCACCGGCCCGTATGCGCCCAACGGCACACCCTGGGCCAACGGCAAGCAGGACTACATCAAGATGATCAACGCCCGTGATGGCGGCATCAACGGCGTGAAGATCACCTTCGAGGAATGCGAAACCGGCTACGCCACCGACAAGGGCGTGGAATGCTATGAACGCCTGAAGGGCAAGGGCGCCACGCTGATCGACCCGCAATCCACCGGCATCACTTTCGCGCTGACCGAGAAGGCCCCGGGCGACAAGATTCCGTTGATCACGCTGGGCTATGGCTTGTCAGCCAGCCAGGACGGCAATATCTTCAAGTGGAACTTCCCGCTGATGGGCAGCTACTGGACCGCCGCCGACATCATCTTGCAGGCCATCGGCAAGAAGGAAGGCGGCATGGACAAGCTCAAGGGCAAGAAGATCGCCCTCGTCTACCACGACAGTCCCTTCGGCAAGGAACCCATCCCGCTGATCACCGAGCGCAGCAAGATGCACGGTTTTGAGCTGCAACTGATCCCGGTGACGGCACCGGGCGTCGAGCAGAAGAGCGCCTGGCTGCAGGCGCGCCAGAGCAAGCCCGACTACGTGATGCTGTGGGGCTGGGGCGTGATGAACAGCACCGCGCTGAAAGAAGCCCAGGCCACCGGCTACCCGCGCGACAAGATTTATGGCGTGTGGTGGGCCGGCGCCGAGCCGGATGTGAAGGACGTAGGCGAAGGCGCCAAGGGCTACAACGCGCTGAACCTGAACTCCTCGGGTCAGAGCCCCAAGGTCATCCAGGACATCCTGAAATATGTCCACGCCAAGGATCAAGGCACCGGGCCCAAGGACGAAGTCGGCAGCGTGCTCTACACGCGCGGCCTCATCATCCAGATGCTGGGCGTCGAAGCCGTGCGCCGCGCGCAAGAGCGCTACGGCAAAGGCAAGGTCATGACCGGCGAGCAGGTGCGCTGGGGCCTGGAGAACCTGGCCCTGGACCAGAAGAAGCTGGACGCCCTGGGCTTCAACGGCGTGATGCGGCCGCTGTCCACCTCTTGCCAGGACCACATGGGCAGCACCTGGGCCCGCGTGCAAACCTGGGACGGCAGCAAGTGGAACTTCACGTCTGACTTCATGCAGGCCGACGAGCAGATCATCAAGCCCATGGTGAAGGCCGCTGCCGACAAGTACGCCGCCGACAAGAAGCTGACGCGCCGCACGCCTGCGGATTGCCAGAGCTGATGCAGCCGAGGGCACTGGCATGAGCAACATCCTGTTGAACGTCAATGGCATCGAGGTCATCTACAACCACGTGATCCTGGTGCTCAAGGGTGTCTCTTTGCAGGTGCCCGAAGGCGGCGTGGTGGCCTTGCTGGGCGGCAACGGCGCGGGCAAGACGACCACGCTGCGCGCCGTCAGCAACCTGCTGGCCGGCGAGCGTGGCGAGGTCACCAAGGGCAGCATCGAACTGCGCGGCGAGCGCATCGAGAAGCTGTCCACTTCAGAAATGGTGAACCGCGGCGTGATCCAGGTCATGGAGGGCCGCCACTGCTTCGCCCACCTGACCATCGAAGAAAACCTGTTGACCGGGGCCTACACGCGCAAAGTCGGCAAGGCGGCGGTCGCGCAGACGCTGGAAAAGGTCTACACCTACTTCCCGCGCCTGAAAACGCGGCGCAGCTCGCAAGCCGCCTACACCTCGGGCGGCGAGCAGCAGATGTGCGCCATCGGCCGCGCGCTGATGGCCAATCCGAAGATGGTGCTGCTGGACGAACCCAGCATGGGCTTGGCCCCGCAGATAGTCGAAGAGGTGTTCGAGATCATCAAAGACTTGAACCAGCGCGAGAACGTCACCTTTCTGCTGGCCGAACAGAACACCCACATGGCGCTGCGCTACGCCGACCATGGCTACATCCTGGAAAGCGGCCGCATCGTGATGGAAGGTGCTGCGAAAGACCTGCGCGAGAACGAAGACGTGAAGGAGTTCTACCTGGGCATGGGCGGCGGTGACAGAAAGAGCTTCAAGGACGTGAAGAGCTACAAGCGCCGCAAGCGGTGGCTGTCGTGAGTGATGGCGATTTCGGCTTTGCGCCGCCCGCCTTCAAACCCGAAGACGCGCTGACCCAGTTGAAGCGGCAGCTGCGTGACCTGAATTTGACCGAGCGCGGCAACGGCTTCGAACTGCGCGGCAAGCGCGTGGCGGAGCTGCAGGTGGACGGCTCAGCCATCGCCGCACGCACCGCCCGCAAGCTGGCGCTGACGCCCGAGTGGGACAAGCTCACCATCACTGCGGCGAACGACCAACGCAAATGGCTGGACGAATTGAAGAAGCGCCTGGCGCGCTGGGACCGCGAGGAATGAGGCCATGAACGGCGAACGCCCCGAGTTTTTCGACGCCCTGGAAACGCGCAGCGCCGATGCGCGCCTGGCGGCCCTGGCGTCAGCCCTGCCTGCACAGGTTTGCGCGGCGCTGGCCGTGCCCGCGATGGCACAACGGCTGGGCGCGATAGACCCAAGCCGCGTGACCACACGGGCCGCGCTGGCCGCGCTGCCCGTCATGCGCAAGAGCGAATTGCTGGACGCGCAGAAGGCCAGCCGGGCCGCGGGCGGCGACCCTTTTGGCGGCCATTCGGCGCTGGGCTGGCGGGCACGCGCTGCGCTGCGCCCGGCCCACCGCGTGTTCCAGTCACCCGGCGCGCTATACGAGCCCGAAGGCCCCGCCCCCGATTACTGGCGCATGGCACGTGCCTTGTTCGCGGCCGGCCTGCGCCGTGGCGACCTGGTGCACAACAGCTTCAGCTACCACCTGACGCCGGCCGGCTCGATGATGGAAAGCGGCGCCCACGCCTTGGGTTGCACGGTCTTCCCGGGTGGCGTCGGCAACACCGAATTGCAATTGCAGG